>JAGOUM010000026.1 GCA_018061265.1 Rhodoferax sp.
TTGACTTTGTCGGCAGCGTGGGCGGCACTGGCCAGCAATGTCAATGCTGCCGTGGCAGCCAGGGTCAGACGCAGACTTGGGGTCACGAAGGATTTCATCAAAAAGCTTCCTCTCAAGGGTAGTTAAAGGGTCTGTTCACAGCCATGCGGCAGAACTGGCAAGGCGCCAATTGTCGCAGCCTGCTCAAACGACTTGCAGTAACCTGGAACTACTACCTTCAAGTCATGACTTTCTTTACGCCCTGACGTGAGGGGTTGGGCTGCCACAATTGGTGCCAACGACAATTCACCCCAACCCATTCTTCTTTCAACATCACTCCAATTGGCACCGATCGCATGAAAACTACCTTGCGCACCCTTACCGCCACCGTGGTGGCTGGCCTGACCACAGCATCACTGGCCTGCACCGGCATCTCCTTGCAGTCACAGGACCAGGGTGTGGTGGCAGCCAGAACCGTCGAGTGGGCTCTCAGCGACGCGCAGCACTACCGCATGGCACTGTTTCCTCGCCATCAGAGTTATGCCTCGCTGACCCCGGAGGGTGCCAACGGCATGAAATGGACGGGTCAGTTCGGCTTTGTGTCAATGACCGCCTACGGCCAGAACTACGGCCCCGATGGCCTCAACGAAGCCGGCCTGTATGTCGGTATGTATTACCTGCCCGGGTTTGCCGAGTATGCCGAGTACGACCCGTCACAAAAAGCCCGGTCATTAAGCGTTGGTGATTTCATGCAGTGGATGCTGTCAAGCTTCAAGACGGTCGCTGAAGTGCGGGCCAACCTGGACAAAGTTCGTGTCATCAACGTGAAGGACGAACGCTTTGGCGGGGCCGCCCTGCCATTTCATTGGAAGATTGGTGATGCCAGCGGGCAAAGCATCATCATTGAGCTTGTCAACGGTGGCCAGATGAAGGTCTACGAGGCGTTTTTGGGCGTCATCACCAACTCACCCACCTACGACTGGCACCTGACCAACTTGCGCAATTACCTGCACTTGAGCCCGGATGCGCGCCAGCCCGTCGCCGTGGGTGACCTGAACCTGACACCACTGGGCGCAGGCTCAGGCATGTTGGGCCTGCCAGGAGACTACACACCACCGTCACGCTTCGTCCGTGCTGCCGCCCTCACCGGTTCGGTCCGCCCTTTAAAAACCAGCACCGACGCCGTGTTTGAGGCATTCAGGATTCTGGATAACTTCAATATCCCGCTTGGTGCGACCGTGCCTCGCAACGCGCTGCCACAAGACATCACCAGTGCCACCCAGATCACCACCGCCGCCGACCTGAAGGAGCGCAAGTTTTACTACCACACCATGTTCAACCGCGATGTGCGCATGATCGATCTCAAAAAGATCGACTTTGGCGCGCTCAAAGCACAAATCATTGACGACGACAGCACCCGTCGCAACACTGTGCGCGAACTGTCTCCCAAGCTGTAAGTCGACGCGTGGGCAGCGCTGGCTTACTTGGCCAATGCTCTCAGGGCCAGCTTGATGCCTTCACTGACCCCGACCTCCTTGGGCAAGGCTTTGAGTGCCGCAGCCGCCTCACGGTCGTTGTATCCCAGTGCAAGCAAGGCTTGCAGAATGTCCGACTGCATGTCGCTGGCTACCGTTGCAACCACCCCAATATCGGGGCCAAGCTTGCCCTTGAGTTCCAGCAGCAGCCGCTCAGCGGTTTTTTTACCTATGCCTGGGACCTTGATCAGGCGCCCTGCTTCTTGCATAGTGATGGCCTGCGCCAGTTCTGCCACACTCATGCCTGACAAGACCGACAGCGCCGTGCGTGGCCCAACACCGCTGATCTTGATCAGCTGACGAAAGCCCTCGCGCTCGGCCGCTGTCGTGAAGCCGTAAAGGATTTGTGCGTCTTCACGAACCACAAAATGTGTCAGCAGACTGACCTTGGCACCGAGCTCTGGCAGGTTGTAAAACGTGCTCATGGGCACTTGCACCTCATAACCCACGCCATGGCAGTCGAGGATGACCTCGGGTGGATTTTTGCTGTCCAGCGTGCCAGTGAGTTTGCCAATCATTTTTTGCCTATGGTTTGATTCTGTTCCATGCGTGTGGATCCCTTGGCCCCAACACCGCTGATGGGAGTGATGTTATTTGACGCTTGCAGCGGCTTGGGACAATTCCAACAGCAGTTGGGCACGTTGCGGGCCAGCCGGAACTTCCTCAGCCAGCAACGCCACCAGTTGCTCCACCGACGTAACCCGCGCGGCGGCTTTTTTGACCACGATCTTGGCGATTGGCCCCATCGCGCGGGTCATGATCTTGGCTGCTTGATCAAGTACTGCCGCAGATACCGGCTGAACTGACCCGTTCGTAGGCCCTGAACTGCTCGCAGGCATCGCACTGCTTGCCGTTTGCAGCACACTGCCAGGCCGCTGCGTCGCGCGCACCAGGGTGGTGTCATTTTGCATTTGCATCTGAGCCACAAAACTCGCCCGCTGCTGCATGTCAGCGATGTCCTGCGCCAGCAAGGCCACCAGATCAGTCAGGTGATGACATTTCCTGGCGGCCTGCCGCACCTGCACCTTGGCCATCGGACCGACAAAACGCGCAAGAATTGCCTGCACATTGGCCAGAACCGCATCTTCCCACTGGGTGACTGACACCGTTGAGGTCAAAGCGCCTGAGGTGGATGCCCTTGCTTTTTGACCAGGACCCGCAGGCGTCACAGCCGGCGCCGCTGGAATCACAATGGTGGTCTGCCCACCGGCGGATGGGGTGGCCTTGCTGCTGGCGCGCAGGGCGTCAGCAAACGCCGCGGCACTCGGAAAACGTTGCTCGGGGTCCTTGGCCAGCGCCAGTTGCACAATGGGCTCAAACTGTGCCGCCACCTCAGCGCTCACAAACTGCTCCAAAGGTGCCGGTGTTTTGTTAATGACCGCGTACATCACTGCCTCGGGCTTTCCGGCGAAAGGCATTTGTCCGGTCAACAGACGGTACAACAGCACGCCAGCGGAGAACAGGTCAACCCGGTGGTCAATTTTTTCTCCCATGTACTGTTCTGGCGCCATAAATCCGGGTGTGCCGATCACCATGGCCACCTGGGTGAGGGCAGCTGACTCAATGCGTGCAATGCCGAAGTCAGTGATCTTGAGCTGGCCCGACTCAGAGATGATCAGGTTGGCTGGCTTGATGTCACGATGCCAGACGCCATGGCGATGCGCCGCCTCCAGTGCGTCGAGCAAAGCCAGCATCAATGCCATCACCTCGGTCTGCGGCAGTTGCGGGGTGGACTCCAGTATCTTGGCCAGATCGCGCCCTTCAACATACTCCATGACGATGTAAGCATGCTCAGCGTCCTGCCCCAGTTCATAAATCGCCACAATATTGGGGTGACTCAGCCGACCGACGGCCCGCGCTTCGTTACGAAACCGCTCCATCAGCGACATCTCGGCATGGCGGTCGTTTGCCAGCACCTGGCGAATGGTCTTGATGGCCACCAAACGACCAATGCCGGGGTCATACGCTTTGTAGACCACCCCCATGGCCCCTTCACCCAGGAGCGTCTTGATGGTGTATTTGCCGAGATATTCGGGATGCGCCATGGTTCCTGACCTGTTATTCGTCCAGCAGTTTCATGGCATGCACCAGGCTCTTGCGCATGCGGGCAAACGAGTCGGCCAGCACACCAATTTCGTCCTTGCTGGCACTGGCAAACTCAGGGGCGTCAAGTTCACCCAGGCTGACACGGTCGGCCAGCGCGGAGAGCTGCGTCACCGGGTGAATCACCAGGCGCCACAACATCAGGTTCAGCACCAGGCCAATAAACACAAACACTGCAGCCAATGAGCCCATCACCACGCCGAACGCATCGTCGGCGCGTTTCAGCGGCACAGCCATCGGCACCGAGACCACCTGCGCACCAAGGGTGTCATTGAGCTTCCAGCCAAAACCATTGGCAGGGCCATACTTGGCAATCATCGTGGCCGGAGCCGCATCCACCGTGCTGTGGCATTGCAAACACACCGGGTCGGTGATACGAATCGGGCGCGCAATATACATGGCACGGCCGGACGCTGTATCGCGTTCACCAACGTATTCGGTCAAGGTCAGCTCTTTGGCGAAATGGGCGATGACATCCTCCTCCCAATCCTGGGCCCGGTCGCGCGGATTGGTGGGGTTGAGCATGGCCGGCTTATAGGCATAGTCGGGGTGGGTTGCCCGCAAGGCGTTGACCACTTCGGTGGATGAATAGGCTGGAATGGACTGTGGCAGAAACGTTTCACTCATCTGGTTGGCCAGCAGCGGGCGGATCTGTGAGGCGGTATAGCCACTCACCGCCTGGGCACTTTCCATGATCAGTCGGGCGTTGCCCAGAATCTCCTCATGGGCACTTTTTTGCAGCATGCTGCGGGCAATCAAGCCACAGGCCAGCAGGCCGACCAGAAACACCGCCAAGAACGCCAGGTTAAATTTCAGTAGAAGTTTCATGGTATCTCCAGTGTGGGCAAGGGCTTAGACTCAACGAGGGCACTTATTGCCTATCATGCACCATCTTTTTGAGAATTATCAACGTGATTCTGCGCCACATCTTTTCACCCCCCAGCAATACCCGGTTGAGCCATTTGTGTGGTCCGGTGGACGCACATTTACGCACCATCGAGGCCGCACTGCAAGTGCGTATTGCTCATCGCCATGAACAGTTCAAGGTCGATGGCCTCAAAGCCGATGCCAAACGCGCCATGGAGGTGTTGCAGGCGCTGTATGAAATGGCGGCGCGCCCCATTGAGCCACGTACCGTGCAACTGATGCTCGCGGGCGACGGTGAGGTGGGCGGCACGGACGGACCTTCACTCAAAACGCGCCGCACCGACCTCAAACCACGTTCACTCAACCAGGCCAACTATCTGGACGCGATCGTGCGACACGACATCACATTTGGAATAGGGCCGGCCGGGACTGGCAAAACTTACCTCGCAGTGGCCATGGCGGTGGATGCATTGCAGCGCAGCAGCGTGCAGCGCATCGTGCTCACCCGACCAGCCGTTGAGGCGGGTGAACGTCTTGGCTACCTGCCCGGTGATCTGGCGCAAAAGATCGACCCGTATCTGCGACCGCTCTACGACGCCCTCTACGACCTGATGGGGTTTGAGGCTGTGCAAAAGGCGTTTGAGCGCCAGACGATCGAGATCGCACCGCTGGCCTTCATGCGCGGGCGCACACTCAACACCGCGTTTGTCATCCTGGATGAAGCACAAAACACCACGCCTGAGCAGATGAAGATGTTTTTGACCCGCATTGGCTTTGGCTCCAAGGCGGTGATCACCGGTGATGTGAGCCAGATTGATCTGCCCAGTGATCAGCTCAGTGGCCTCATTGACGCTGAGCGGGTGCTGAAGAATATTGAGGGCATCGCCCTGTGCCGCCTGACCAGCGCCGATGTGGTGCGCCACCCACTGGTCGCGCGCATTGTCGACGCCTATGACGCGCCAGGCCGCTTCAACCCACACCCCCGGGTTGACGCGGCACTGCCCGACAGCACCAAAAACAACCACAGTCGGAATCGCAAAACCGTATAAATTACAACAATTTCAATAGCTATTGATTCAATACCAATAAGCGCTAAAGGCACTTTTTACATATATTCTCACATTGTTTTTCCCAATGAATCACCTCACCCTGTCGCTGCAATTTGCCAAATTCCCTGAGGCCGCGATGCACCGTGCCGCGCTGCCCCGCTACCAGGTCGCCAAATGGATTCGCCATGCACTGCAGGACGACGCCGAAATCACGGTGCGCATCGTTGATACCGCGGAGGGTCAGGCGCTCAACCGTGACTACCGCCAGAAGGACTACGCCACCAACGTCCTGACCTTTGACTACACGCAGGAGCCTCTGGTCACGGCTGACCTGGTGTTATGCGCGCCAGTGGTCGCTGCCGAAGCCGAGGAACAGGGCAAAACGCTGCAAGCACATTACGCCCACCTGCTGGTGCACGGAACGCTGCACGCGCAGGGCTGGGACCACGATGAAGACGAGGATGCGCAGGTGATGGAACTGCGCGAAAGCGAGATCATGGCACGACTGGGTTTTGCTGACCCCTATGCCAGCGCCGACTAAAACTCAAGCTGAGCGTTTGAAAAGCGCCAGCAAGGAGCCCGCCAACACAAACAGGCTGCCAAAGATGCGGTTCATGGCGCGAATATGGGCCGGCTCCTTGAGTGCCCCCAATACCTTGGCGGCCAATGCGGTGTAGCCCGTCATCACCACCAGGTCCGTGAAGGCCAGGGTCGCACCAATGATCAGGTATTGCTGCAGCAGGGGTTGAGCAGGGTTGATAAATTGCGGCACCACCGCCAGCAGGAACACCGTCCCTTTGGGGTTGACGATATTGATCAGCCAGGCTTTGAGAATCAGTGCTCGCTGGGTCACCACCTCGCAGGAATCCGACACGGCCACCATTGGTCGAGCAGGCGCCCGCCACTGCGCAATGCCCAGCCAAACCAGGTAGCCCACACCCAGCCACTTGACCACCGTGAACGCGGCACCCGATGCGGCGATCAATGCCCCCAAGCCCACGCCGACGATCAGCAGTTGGGTCCAGATACCCAGCACCAGGCCAAAAATCGTCACATAACCATACCGAAAACCATGATTGAGCCCGGCACTCATGGACGCAATCGCACCCGGCCCAGGTGAAATGCTGATGGCCCAGGAGGCGGCGAAAAAAGCTAACCAGGTTGAGAGTTCCATGGCGTCAGTTTATCGCGTCGACTTGCTACGCAAAAAAGCTCTGCCAGGCAAACGCCCAGGCAGAGCAAAGAGGTGACTGTCAAACGCGTTGTGGAAGGGTTATTTGAGTTGCGCCGCTTGCAGCGCGGCGATGCGGTCTTCCAGCGGAGGATGGGTGGAGAACAGCTGTCCGATGCCTCCGGCAATACCAAACGCTGCCACACTCTTGGGCAGGTGTCCCGGCTCCATACCACCCAATCGGGCCAGAGCATTCACCATGGGCTGCTTGCGACCCATCAGCTGCGCGGCACCTGCGTCGGCGCGGAATTCCCTCTGCCGACTGAACCATGCCACGACAATGGCGGCAGCAAAACCGAGAACAATGTCGAGAACAATGGTTGTGATCATGTAGCCGATGCCGGGGCCGGAGTTCTCACTGTCACCCTTGCGCAGGAAACTGTCGACGGCATACCCAATCACACGGCTCAAAAACACCACGAAAGTATTCATCACCCCCTGGATCAGCGTCATGGTGACCATGTCACCGTTGGCAACGTGGGCCACCTCGTGGCCGATCACTGCCTCGATCTCCTCATGGGTCATGCCTTGCAGCAAGCCGGTACTGACCGCCACCAGGGCCGAGTTCTTGAATGCACCTGTGGCAAATGCATTGGGGGCACCCTCAAAAATACCCACCTCGGGCATGCCGATGCCTGCGCGTTCAGAGAGCTTGCGCACCGTCTCGACGATCCACGCTTCATCGGCATTGGACGGTTGGTTGATGATGCGCACACCTGACGTCCATTTGGCCATCGGTTTGCTGATCAGCAGCGAGACGATGGCACCGCCAAAACCCATCACCAGTGCAAAACCCAGCAGTGCGCCAAGATTGAGTCCATTGGCCGTCAGATACCGGTTCACGCCCAACAGGCTGGCCACAATGCCCAACACCACGACCACCATCACGTTGGTCAGCACAAATAATGCGATACGTTTCATGTTTTCCTCAGTCAATACAAACGGCCATGCCGCGAAACAAGGCGAATGGTAGTGGCGACTTGCGTCAAATCAAGTCAAAGGAATCGCAAATCCTCACTCCTTATGTCGATTTGACCTGCTTGCCAGAAAGCGAGGGTGCACGAAAAACGGCTGGATCTTGGTAGAACTGCGCCGTTTCGTTGCCGGGCCACCAACCCGGCACACCGAGCACCGGCAAATGGGCAAATGGTTTGGCCGCAAATTTGTCGGCTGACAGGTCACCAGCCAGCCATTCATCCAGGCCAGCTATTGACTCAATAGCAATCTGCGACCGCCAGACGTGCGCTGTAATCGGTTTTCTCGGATAAACCAGCTTTTCCAGCAGCGCGTGGCCAAAGAGCACCAGCGTTGACTGCTGCCACAGTGGGCGCAAATCACCGAACACACGCAACCAGTCTTTTGCCACCAAAGCAGTCCACAACACATCGGGTGCGCTCAGCACGGCGGCATTCTCATCAAAGACGGTCAGCGCGTCGCGCGCCGGGCCGCGCTGTGGCGCAATACCTGTGCGTGCAATTTGCTCCATGTGCAACTGGTTCAGACGCGACTTGGTCAACGGAAAGCTCAGCCAGACCAGCCCATTAAAAAAATCATGCAAACCCTCGCGGGTCGGGCAATGCCTGCTGTTGAAGATGAATTCTTCGTAAGCCATGCCAGCGGGCAGATCGGCCTGTGGCACAAAATGCACCGGGGCCAGCGCAGAATCTGGCCACTGGGTTCGCACCATCTCATTCAGCGCCGCGGGTTGTGGCAGGCCGGCCAAAACCCTTTGCGCAATCGGCTCTCCATGGTGTCGCCAGTCCGCCAGCCAGGGCATTTGCCAGTGGATCGCTGCCAAAGTCCGGGGCGAAAGATCTGCGGCCATGGCACTGCAACCCAAAGTCGACCGTTACACCGGGCAGCGTCAGACCACCAGACGCCAGTTCAACACCTCACCCGCGCAAAGCGGCTTCAACTCGCCATGACCAAAAGCAAAGCGCTCTGGCATCGTCCAACCCTCACGGACAAGTGACACGGTACCGGTGTTGCGCGGCAAACCATAAAAATCAGCCCCGTTGAAACTGGCAAAGGCTTCGAGTTGGTCGAGTGCTGCTGCCGATTCAAATGCGTGCGCATACAACTCGAGTGCCGAAAACGCGGTGTAACAACCAGCGCAGCCGCTGGCGTGCTCTTTAAGGTGGACTGCGTGCGGCGCGCTGTCGGTGCCCAGAAAGAACCTCGGGTTGCCACTGGTGGCCGCCGCCAGAAGCGCCTGGCGATGACTTTCACGCTTAAGTACAGGCAAGCAGTAGTAGTGCGGGCGAATCCCACCAGTAAAGATAGCATTGCGGTTGTAAAGCAGGTGATGCGCCGTCAGTGTGGCCGCAGTGAATGGCCCGGCCGACGTGACATATTGCGCCGCTTCGGTGGTGGTAATGTGCTCCATAACAATCTTCAGCTCCGGGAAATCCCGGCGCAGCGGAATCAGTTGCTGCTCGATAAAGACGGCCTCGCGGTCGAACAGGTCGATATCGGGTGAGGTCACCTCACCATGCACCAGCAGCGGCATGCCCGTGCGCTGCATCGCTTCGAGCGTTTGGTAGGTCTTGCGAATATCGGTCACGCCAGCGTCACTGTTGGTGGTCGCCCCGGCCGGGTAAAGTTTGATGGCAACAACACCCGCCTCTCTGGCGCGCCCAATTTCTTCGGGCGGCAAATTGTCGGTGAGGTAAAGCGTCATCAATGGTTCAAATTCCACCCCCGCGGGCACGGCCGAGAGGATGCGCCGTTTGTAGGCCAGTGCCTGCGCCGCCGTGGTGATGGGCGGGCGCAGGTTCGGCATGATGATGGCGCGGGCGAACTGCGCCGCTGTGTGTGGCACAACGGTCGTGAGCGCATCACCATCTCGCACATGTAAATGCCAGTCGTCGGGTCGGGTCAGGGTCAGGTTGGGTGTCAGAGCTTGTGTCATGGCGCTGATTGTCCCAAAAGCGGCCACAAAAATCGATTCACCCCCAGCTAAACTTTACCCATGCGCCATCACCAAATCGCCGCCGACGACGGCGAACCATTGCACCTCTATCAAACGGGTAGTGGTACGCCCATATTGTTGTTACATGGCTGGACCACAAGTCACGCGGCTTGGTCGCCCTTGCTTTCGCCACTGACAAGTCAATCCGATGGCAAGGTGTGCCTGCTGCGCCCGGACGCGCGAGGTCACGGTGGGCATGTGCTGCAGGTCGACCCTGCGCCAAACCTGCGACGCCTGGCGCGCGACGTCATCAACCTGCTCGACCATCTGAAGATCGAGCGGGTGGCGGCAGTCGGGCATTCGATGGGTGCACTGACACTGTGGCAGTGCATTCGAGACTTTGGTACGGCGCGGTTTTCGCATCTGGCGTTGATCGACCAGTCGCCCAAGCTGACGACCGATGCCAGTTGGCAGGGTGGCATCTATGGCGACTTCGACGCCGCACGCTCGCAGCGCTTCATTGCCGAGATGCACGTCGACTTTGCCGAGGCGGTTTTGCGCTTGAGTGCGTTGAGCCTGAACGACCGTGCCCGCGATACCTTCACACGCAACACTTCGGGCTGGCGTGCCGCGCGCATGGCGCTGGAAAGTTTCGATCCACCACCGTTGATCGCCATCTGGCAAAGCCTGGTGGCGGCTGACCTGCGCCAGGTGCTGCCCGATATCGACGTGCCGACGCTTCTGGCCTATGGCAGTCAGAGCAACTTTTACACCGTGGCAACCGCACAGTATGTTGCACAGCATATTCCTCAGGCAAATTTGAGTCTTTACGAAGGAGCGGATCACTGCCCCCATTTGGCGCAACCCGATCGTTTTGCCGGTGAATTGCTGGCCATGTTGAACCCGCTGGACCGGCAAGGCTGAACAGTCCCGGATTTCCAGGTCAGCCCGTGGTGTCAGTGCCTTGCGCCAGCAAGTAGTCCCACAATGCTTGTGCGCTGCGCTTGGTTGGTTCACCCTGAGTGGCGACCGTTCTGGCAGTCTCGCGTTGGACCATGCGCTGGCGATAAACACGCACCTCCATGGTGATCTGTAAATCTTTCAGTTCAGGCGGAGCAGCACTCACCAGGCGTCTGGCTCGCAGTTCCTTTTGGACCGCGCTGAATGGCAAAAATGCCACACCATGACCTTCAATCGCCATTGCCTTCAAGCCTTCGGCCATGTCAGTCTCATAGACCCGGTCAAAATGCACCGGCGCACTGCATCGCTTAAGAATCAGTTCCACCATTTGCCCCAAATAGGCACCTTGCGCGTAGGCCAGGTAAGGCAAAGGGCGACCGGGCTTGCCAGGCAACTGAAAAATTGGCTCGCCCTGTGCATCAGGGCGACTGTAGGGCGCAACCACCTCCTCGCCCAGACTGACCATTTCGTAACGATCAACGTCGAGCTGATACGGCTGCGAGCTGTGATGGTAGGTGATCAGAAGGTCACAACTGCCCTCCACCAGGCGCATCACCGCATCATGCACGTTCAGCGCGATCAAGCGGCTTTTGATGGAACCAAATTTCTCCCGCAGGTCGGACACCCAGGCCGGAAAAAAAGTGAACGCCAGGGTGTGGGGTACCGCAAACTCAATCACATCCTGCGCTGCCGTGGCGTGCCCGCGCAACATGGCACGGGTGGTTTGTAAGGCGTGCAGCACTTCAAGCGCCTGCGCGTGCAAGGTCTCGCCAGCGGGTGTCAAACGGGTCGGGTAACTGCTGCGGTCGACCAGGTCGGCACCGGCCCAGGCTTCAAGCGACTGGATGCGACGCGACAGCGCAGGCTGCGTGACATGCCGCAGCAAGGCAGAGCGACTGAAACTGCGGGTCTCTGCCAGACTGACAAAGTCTTCAAGCCATTTGGTTTCCATGAATTTTGCCAATCAATCCCAGCGTTGGGTACAGGCGCGGATACGCTCGATGGTCTGGGCGATGGGTGCCTTGGCGGACACCTCCAGACCCAGGCTTCGGGCAATGTCGTTGACACGCGCCGGGTTCAGTGGCAGTCCACCCGCGTCGATGGCCCTGAGCAGGTCCAGTGCCCGCTGGCGCTCAGGCACCTGCCGCCTTACGCCAAACAGACGACGCAACCAGTTCAGCCAGCTGTGCATCAACCGGCGCACCCGACCAATTTGCAGTAAGCCTGCCGTGACTGCGGTGCCACCGAAGCCAGCACCTTGGGGTACGGCGTTTTGTGGCGTGCCAGCAAACGTGCCGAGGCCACCAGTTTCGAGCGGCAGAACCAGTGGCAGCTGTGTTGCATCAATAACAGCTCGGCCATCAGCGTGAAAGATTTGTCTTTCGGCGATTCGGGGTGGGCACAGGTCGCCTGCGCAATGGCGTGGGCATGCAAGCTTAGCGCCCGGCGCATATCAAAAGTGTGGCTTGACAACCATTTGGCGGCGTAAGGCAGGGCAATGGGTAATTTGCTGACGCGCGCCAGTTCCGGCCTGACATCTGAAAACTCTTGTGCAAACGCGTTGAACTGCTGACACAACTCGGTTTCGGCCGTACCCAGCATGCTCCAGATCGATGCCTGGCGCTGAGTGTCGGATTCACCAAGTGCACGCATATAGCCCTGAATCAGGTTTTCCATCAGGTTCTCAATCTTGTAACGCGCAAGGTAGGTGCCCAGTAAACCAATGCGCCCGCGCTGCTCGCGCTGGTTGATGTTATTGACCACAAATGCCAGCGCCATGAGCAGCAGAAAATATTCAAACAAATTGACCTCCAGCGTTTGTCTGAGATGTACAAATAGCTATATTTATCATAGCTGACAATGAATCCAGCTACCAACCTACGCTGCGCTGCGCGGCCTGCAACTTCGCCTCACCCCAAGGCATTAAGCCGACCGGCGGCGCGGTTTCACCCTTGACCGTGGTGCCATCACCACCGCGTAGCAGCTCTGTGATGCCTTGCGGGTTCACCACATAAACACCCTTGCCGCCCAGCATCACCACATCGAGCGTGTCTCTGCCAGCGCCAAGCAAATCAAAGCCGCCCCATAACTCGGTGCCGCGCACACCGATGATGGCCACCGGGGTGCGTACCTGCCAACTGGACGCGGGCTGACCATTGGCAAGTTTGCCGGTAATGGCACGAAACACGCCTTTGAGCAAAGAAAACCGGCTGTCGGCCGCCTGCGCCGTGCTGCCGGCGACCTGCTCGATCACAAACTCGGTGCGCTCCCCCAGGGTCAGGACGCTGCCGTCTTTCATGCGCGCCTCAAGTCGGGCGTCGGGCCCGGTGCTCAAGCGTTGACCCAAGAACAGCGCATTGCCCAGCGCCAGCGTCTGCGCCTTGGCGTCCACCAGCGCCTGCACCTCGCCGCGCACGCGCGTGACATAGCCTGCGGCGGTCGCCTGCGCTTGGGCTAGCGGGGTGGCCAGACCGAGCAAAAGGGCGGCGAGCACGGTGAATAAGGTTCGCAGCAGTTTCATGGCAATTGCCTCCGGGATTACTTTTCAGTGAGGTTGCACACGCCGTCCCATTCCGGGCCTGGCGGGTCGCACTGTAACGCGTCGATACGCGCCAAATACAGCGAATATAAGTGCTCTTGTGGCCAGGCTTGTATAAGCGTCGCAAAAGCAAGCTGCGCCGACGGCCACTGTTTCGCCCGAAACAAGGCCAGCGCCCGAGCGTACTCGGCCAATTCCTGCTGCCTCTGGGCATCCAGATCGCCCAGTAGTGCCAGCGGCTCAAACAGTGTGACCGGCTGCGCACGGCCCTTGACGCGTACCCGGTCGAGCTCGCGACAGACGATCTCGGGCACCGCAGCGCGGGTAGTTTCGCTGATCACAATGGTGGCGCGGTACTGCTTGGCTGCGCCTTCCAGGCGCGAGGCGAGGTTCACCGCGTCACCCAGCACGGTGTAAGCCATGCGGAATTCCGAGCCCATGTTGCCGACATTCATCGCCCCGGTATTGACGCCAATGCGCATGCGCAAAGGTGGCCAGCCATGCACTTGCAGCTCCGGCTGTAGCGCCGCGAGTCGCGCTTTCATGGCCAGCGCGGCCAGCACCGCGTGGCGGGCATGATCGGCATCGGCCAAGGGCGCACCCCAAAAGGCCATGATGGCGTCACCTATGTACTTGTCGACTGTGCCTCGCTGTGAATGAATCACTTGGGTCAGCGGTGTCAGTACAAACTGCATCAGCTGCGTGAGCTGCTGAGGCGTGAGCCCTTCGCTGACGCTGGTGAAGTCGGCCAAGTCAGAAAACAACACCGTCATCTCGCGGCTCTCGCCACCGAGCGCAAAGTTGGCGGGCTTCTTGCTCATTTCGGCCACAAGGTCAGGCGGCACATACTGACCAAAGACCTGCGCCAGACGCTGCTCGCGCCGGTTTTGCACAAAGTAGCCGTAGCTGCTGTGCATCAGGTACAGGAGCAATATCAGCACCAGACTCGGTGCAAGCGGGATCACATGGTTGTGGACCTGCCAGACAAAGAGATTGAACCCGATCACCGCGACTGCCAGGGTCAGCGTCGCCAACAGCGCGCGCAGCGGCGGCAACCAGCCTAGCCCGGTGCTCAGCACGCCAATTAGTACCAGCAGCGCAACCTCAAGCCCGACGGTGTAACCCGTGCGATCTTTGATGCGACCATCGAGCACGCCCGCAATCAGCGTGGCGTTGATTTCGACACCGGGGTAAATGTTTTGCACCGGTGTGGCGCGCAAGTCCATCAGACCTGGCGCGGTGGATCCGAGCAGCACGATGGCACCTTTGAGCAACTTCGGATCGGCCGTGCGCCGCAGTACATGGCTTGCCGAGACATACGGAAAACTGCCCTGCGGTCCCAGGTAGGGCAAGAGCGAGGCGCCTTGATCATCGACCGGTATTTCGATCGTCCCGACCCGCACGGACTCAACCTGCTGCCCGCCAGAACTGCCCGCGGCAGCGTAGCCCGCGGCGCTAACGAACTCGAGCGGCGGCTGCCCCAGCAAAGTGCGCACAACTGCCAGACCCAATTGTTCGTATAGCTGGTTGTTGTAGGTCTTGAGCAGCGGCAGCCGTCGAAACAGGCCATCATCGTCGACCAAGTCACTGCTAAAAAAACCACCACTCCGTGCCCCGGCTTGCAGCGCGGCCAGGTTGGCGCCATAGCCCGTCACACTGCCAAAAGGGTTAGCAGCACGCCCAAGCTGCTGTAGCGTGGCCGCGGGTGCTGGCAACTGTCCAAACTGCATGTGCGCATCAGGTTGTGCTTCGCTAGTAAAGTAGTAGCCAATCACAATCGGTCTGCCGCGCAGGCTGGCGGCAAACGCCGCGTCACCATCGGTTTGCGCACGTACAGTTGTCCAGTGTTGTTGGAACTGCGCGTTGTCACGCAGCGGACCCAGGGCGAGCTGATCTACCGCCTGAAGCGTCAAATCGCGCGGCGACTTGTCGAACAGCACGTCAAAGCCCAGTACGCCCACCTGGTAATGGTCAAACAACGTATCCACCAGTTGCGCCACTTGCTGACGCGGCCACGGCCAGGGGCCTTTGCGCTGCAGGCTGGCCTCGTCCAGATCAACAATGACGATGCGCGAGTCAACAGTTTCGGGCATTGTCAGACGCAACCGCGCGTCGTAGGCCAATTGCTCCAGCCGATTGAGCAGGGGCAGTGACAGGTCGCCGCTGACGTGCAACAGTAGAAGAACCACCAGCGCCAGACTCAGTGCGGTTCGCAGCAAGACGTACAGGGCGTGGGGCATGGCAGTTGGGGCTCAGCGGTGAATGCCAACTGGCGCGGACGCAGGCGATCTCGAGCACCGACAACTGCCACAAATAATGTAGCTATCTGCGCTTTCTAAATAAGGGCTAGAAGCATAAAACATACAGATTACTCAGAGCTTTGCTGCAGCGCCCACATCTGCGCATAGCGCCCGTTGGCCGCAAGCAGCGCCGCATGGGTGCCGCGCTCCAGAATGCGCCCGGCTTCCATCACCAGAATTTCATGCGCCTCCACCACGGTCGAGAGGCGGTGCGCGATTACCAGCGTGGTTTTGTTTTGCGCCACACTTTGCAACTCGGCCTGGATGGCGCGCTCGTTGGCTGAGTCGAGCGCTGACGTGGCCTCGTCAAAAATCAGGATTGGCGGGTCTTTCAGCAAGGTCCGCGCAATGGCCACACGCTGTTTTTCGCCGCCCGAAAGCTTCAGACCGCGCTCGCCCACCAGGGTGTCGTAGCCCTTGGGTGTGCTGACAATGAAGTTGTGAATATGGGCCGACTGCGCCGCCTCGACCACCTGCGCGTGTGTCGCGCCGGGTTTGCCGTAGGCAATGTTGTACTCCACGGTGTCGTTAAACAGCACGGTGTCTTGCGGCACGATGCCAATCACGGCACGCACGCTTGCCTGGGTGACCTGGCTGATGTCTTGCCCGTTGAGCAGAATCCGGCCGCGCTGCACGTCGTAAAAGCGGTACAGCAGGCGAGCCAGGGTTGATTTACCCGAGCCCGACGGCCCCACCACCGCCACCGTTTTGCCCGCCGGGATATCAAAGCTGATGTCGTGCAGGATGGCGCGATCGGGGTCGTAGGCGAAGCTGACGTGGTCAAACCTGACGCTGGCCGCGCCCTCACCCTTGCGGCTTGACGGCACCAGATCCAGTGCCGGCGCACCCGGCACATCCGCCACCTCACAGCGCCGGTCGAGCAGCGCAAACATCTTCTCCAGCTCCACCAGGCTTTGCTTGATGGATCGGTACAGCACGCCCAGAAAACCCAGCGGAATGTAGAGTTGAATCATGAAGGCATTGACCATCACCAAATCGCCCAGCGTCATGCGACCATCTACCACCCCTTGTGTAGCACGCCAAAGCATGGCCACCAGCCCTACCGCGATGATGAGCTGTTGCCCCGTATTGAGCAGGCTCAGGCTGGTCTGGCTCTTGATGGCCGCGCTGCGGTAACGCTGCAGGCTGGTGTCGTAACGCTGCGCCTCAAATGCTTCATTGTTGAAATACTTGACGGTTTCGTAGTTCAGCAGCGCATCAATCGCGTGGCTTTGGGCCACGGACTCAAGCTCGTTCATCTGCTTGATGAAGTGGGTGCGCCACTCGGTGATGGCAATGGTGAAGCCAATGTAGAGCACCAGTGCGGTGATAGCGATGCCGGCAAACCAGCCATCAAACTTGACCGCCAGCAGCGACAGCACCACCACCACCTCGATCAGCGTGGGCAGAATGTTGTAAAGCGAGTAACTGATGAGCGAGCGCATGGCGCGCGTGCCGCGCTCGATATCGCGCGAGACGCCGCCGGTCTGGCGTTCAAGGTGAAACCGCAGGCTCAGGGCGTGCAAATGGCCAAACACCTGGAGACTGATGGCTCGCGACGCGCCTTCGGTGGCCTTTGAAAACACCAGTTCCCGCAACTCGGTCAGCACCGTGCTCGACAAGCGCAGTAAGCCGTAGGCCACCAGCAGCCCCAGCGGCACCACCAGCAGCGCCTGCGCATTGATGCCGCCCTTGGGATTCATCGTGTCAACCAGGTCTTTGAGCAGCAGCGGTACACCCACATTGGCCAGTTTGGCACCCACCATGAAGCCCATGGCCAGCAGCACCCGCCACTTGTATTGCCACAGATAGGGAAACAGACGCTTGAGGGTGGGCCAGTCCGAGCGCGATTCAGCCACCGTTGCAGGCACGGTTACCTGAGCGGTGGCAAAGGGATCGGACGTGGTGGTTCCGCCAGGGTGGCGCATGGGTGACAATCTCGCAACTAGAACTTTGCCCGATTGTGCCCATGTCTGCCACCCCCAGCCCCGAAGTCAACAACAATCCCGGTAGCGCCGACGCTCGGCCATGGGTGGATCTGCCCACCGACGAGGAGCTGGTGCTCAAAGTCATCCCGATGCCGCGCGACTGCAACCAGAACGGCGACATTTTTGGCGGTTGGGTCATGGCGCAGGTCGACTTGGCAGGCGCAGTGATCCCGGCTCGCTACGCTGGCGGACGTATGGCCACGGTGGCGGTGAACGAGTTCATCTTCAAGCAACCGGTGCGAGTGGGCGACATCCTGTCGTTCTACTCCAAACTGGTGCGAATTGGCCGCACCTCGATCACCGTCAAGGTGGAGGTTTATGCCGAGCGTTTTCGCGCTCAGGGCAAATACATCAAGGTCACCGAAGCGTCGGTGACCTATGTGGCGCTGGACGAGCAGGGACGCCCGCGCGAAGTCCCCAGAGTCTCGGGTTAAAGTGCATCCTGTCGCGAGGCGAAGCAGTCCGAACCTCAGACAAAAGCACTTTCCTTGGACTGCGAAAACCGCATCACCACGTAGACACAGATTCCCGAACTCAGCAGCAGAATCGTTGACAAGGCTGCTGCGATACCAAACTCACCATCCAGCACGGCGTTGTAGACCTTCACCGGCATGGTGGTGGTACCCCCCGTATAAAGCAGCAAAGTGGATGACAGTTCGTTGATGGCGGTGATAAAACTCATCATGGCACCCGCCACCACACCGGGCAGCATCAGTGGCACGGTCACCTTGAGAAACGCCTTGAAGGGCGAAGCACCCAGGCTGATGGCGGCCTCCTCGATGGAAGGTTTGATCTGGCGCAACACCGCGCTGGTGGCGCGCACGCCATAAGGCAGACGCCGGATAAAAAGGATCAGCACGATGATGCTGGCGGTACCCACCAGATCAAAGAGCCCGGTGTTGAATGTGAGCAAGAATCCGATCGCCATCACCACACCCGGCACCACGTACGGCACCATCAAAACGGAGTCAAGCAAACCCGAGAGCGCAGACTCGCGTCGCACAATGATGTAGGACAGCAACCCGCCCACCAGCGTGATCATCAGTGTGGCCAGCAGTGAGAACTTGAAGGTATTGGTGATCACATCGGGTACCTCGCGGATCACACGGGCATAACTGTTGAGCCCGAAGCCACCACTGAAAACAGGCCCGCTGGTTTGCAGAAAGGAGGTGTAAATCACCACCGCAATCGGTAGTGTGGCCAGCGCCACAATGCCATAACACAGGCCATGCACCAGCCAGGAATATCCGCCGCTCAAGGTCTTTGGCACGGTCAGGTTGGTCAGTGAACCGGCGTAACGGCGCTTGTTGATCAGGTAGCGCTGTAGAAAAACCGCCATCATCGAAATCACGATCATCAACATCGAGATACTGACTGCCATGGTGGGTGGCCCGCCCATTTCGGAGGTGTACTGGTTGTACGCAATCGTGGACAGGGTACGCAGGTCACGCCCGATGATAGAAGGTGTGCCAAAGTCTGCAATCGACAGCACAAAACACAAAATGGCCCCGGAACTGGTGGCCGGGAAAACCAGCGGCAAGGTAATTTTGTAGAACCGCTGCCAACGGCTACAACCCAGATTTTCGGCCGCTTCCTCAAATGAACGATTAATGTTGCGCAGCGCGCTTTCAGTCATCAAATAGACAAAGGGAAAGAACTTCAGGCTGAACACCAGGATGATGCCATGCAGCCCATAAATGGTCGGCAATGCAATCCCGATACTTTTCAACTGCTGGGTCAGCCATCCGTTATTCCCTGCCACCACGACCCAGGAATAAGCACCGATGAACGGTGGCGAGACCAGTGCCAAAACAGCCAGGGTGGCAATGATGCTGCGCCCCTTGATGACATATCGCGCGGTGAAATAGGCCAGCGGCACCCCGAGCAAACACGCCCCGACCATGCCGCCCACGCCAATGATCACGGTGTTTTTCAGTGCGCCGAGGTAGTAGTGATGGGTGAGTACCTTGAGGTAATTGTCCAGCGTAAAACCCTGGGTCTGCGGGTCCAGAAAACCCATTTGCAGGACCTGCACGATTGGCCATACCAGCAGCAAGCCCACCACCAACACAGCCAGCACCATGACGCCAGACCAGAAATCAAGCCGCACCCGGCCCTGCTGGTGCCATCTGGCCGATGTGCGCATCATGACAGCCGCATCCCGGCGGGGCCGTCGACAAAATACAGAATGTCGCTGACGCTTACCCCGAACCTGACGGGCTGGCCAATCTTCAGCGCCATCATGGATTCATCGGGCGTGACCAGTGCGTCGAGCAGCCCGTGGCCTGTTACCTCGATCGCCAGTTGCAACTCACGGCCGGTAAACATGGCTTGGCGGATAACGCCGTCAGCACTCAGGCATGGCCGTGGCGACAGCTGACTAAGTTTCAGGTTCTCCGGGCGGATGGCGGCCACACAATTCCCTGACGCCACGCCAGCCTGAACATTTGATGGCAAATCAATGGTTTGCCCCAGCAACTGGGTGCACCCCACTGCATCGCGATGCACGGGAACAAAGTTGTTTGCGCCAACAAACGCGGCGACAAATCGGTTGGCTGGCCGGTTGTAAACCTCCCAAGGCGCACCAACCTGTTGCACGATGCCGTCGTGCATGACACACACCTGATCGGAGATGGACAAGGCTTCTTCCTGATCATGGGTGACGTACACCGTGGTGATGCCAAAAGATTGCTGCAAGGCCCGGATGTCGCGTCGCAAATCCACCCGCAGTTTGGCATCCAGATTGGACAGGGGTTCATCCATCAGCAAAACCTTGGGCCGGATCACCAGCGCACGCGCCAGACCCACCCGTTGCTGCTGCCCTCCGCTGAGCTGGTGTGGCATGCGCTGGGCATGCTGCTCAAGTTGCACCGTTTGCAGAATCTCGCCAACACGCTTGCGAATGTCGGCGCTGGTGACTTTCTGCTGCACCAGGCCAAAGGCCACATTGTCAAAAACGCTCAGGTGCGGAAACACCGCGTAATCCTGAAACACCATGCCAACATGGCGCTGATTGGCACCGAGTTGGCCAATCGACTGCCCGTCCACCAGAATGTCACCCGCGTCCTGCTGGTGAAAACCAGCAATCGCCCGCAACAGTGTGGTTTTGCCACAGCCACTGGGGCCAAGCAGCGTAAAAAAAGCCCCGCTCGGAATGCTCAGATTGACGTCTTTTAGCGCCAGGTGGCTGCCGTAAGCTTTCCTGATGTTTTTTAGTTCAACCTGAGACATAAATCAATCACAGAGGCCTTCAATGGCTTATTTCTTGTTCAACAACATTTCGTTAAATTTGGCCAGAATCCGCGCTCGGTTGGCACCGGCCCAGTCGTCGTTGTACTTGTACACATTGATTTTGTTCAGCGGCGTCAAAGGATTTTTTGACACCACATCGCTGCGGACGGTTCGCCGACCAACACCATCGAGGATCTCCTGGGCTTCACGCGAAAGCATGAAGTTGATAAAGGCTTTGCCACCCTCTGCGTTGGCAGGTGTAGCGGTCAGTGCCATCGAGTCTGCCAGTGCCGAAGTACCGTCGGTCGGGTAAAGAATTTCGACCGGGCCACCACCAGCCTTGAATTTCAGTAATGTGTCCTCGTTGGACAGCCCGATCAGTGCCTCACCATCGTTGACAAACTTGGACACCGCTCCCGAACTGTTGGACAACACGGTGTTATCAAGAATCTTGCTGTAGACGTCCCAGCCTTTTTCTTCACCATAAATCTGCAGGATCAGTGCCAGCTGGATAAACGCCGAACCCGACTTGTCGGGGCGTCCGGCTGAAATTTTGCCTTTGTACATCGGGTTACCGAGATCAACCCAGGTCTTGGGGTACTGCGCCGGTGTGAGTTGTTTGGTGTTGACACCAAACGAATTGGCCACAGCGGTAAAGGGTACCGCCGCGTCATTGACCTTGAAAACGCTGGACAGATACTTCACGTTATCCGGCGTGAACTTGGAAAACAGTGCCGAGTTGGCCTCGATCACCTCGGTCGATACGCTAAACAACACATCAGCGGCCTGACGCCCTTTCTCTGCTTTCAGGCGATTGATCAAGTCACCGGAGCCCCCCTTGATGAGTTCGACCTTGACGTTGGCACTTTTTTCGAAAGCCGGGATCACGTTGTCAAGCAGGTCTTGCGGCGCCGCGGTGTAAATGGTCACCTTGCCTTGAGCCAGAACCTGTGTGGCCAGCAAAGAGCCAACGGCCAGCATGGCCAGAAATCTGCGTGTTATCTTCATTTGGGGATCTCCTTTGGGTAAAAATTTATTTCAGCTGTGTGACAGGATTTTGACTGAAACCGAGGCCATCTCGGGCGCATCGCGTCCAAAACATGTGCAGATAAACCCTGACTGCTCAAGCATCAGCGCCAAAGATGAGCGGGATAGGCGCCTTCGCGGATCAGGTGCTCAATATTGCGGCGACAAATCTGCTGATCCTGAGCATAGGTGACACCAAACCAGTGCGATTTGGCACTCAGCACGTGGCACTCGGCCCGCCCGGACGTGATCAGCTTGCTCACCACTGTGGGGATGTAACACTCGGCGCGAAGGTCATCAACATTCGCTCGCAGAAATTCCACAAACCCCTGCTGCAAGTCTGGTATCAACTGGGGAGAAAATCCCCAAAAGTTCATCGATGCCGGGACCTGTGGCGCGATGCTGACAGTCTGGCCCGTCAGTGTGCGCCCGGTACAGGTGTCGTTTGCGCCCAGTTGAATGTCAACCACTTCTGCAACCGCTTCCAGCAGACCGTTGTTCACAGTGCAAATTCCACGGTTCACACCACCATGGTCTGACAGCGTATGACTCAACTCGTATGCGACCATACTGCAGGACCGAGCGGGTCTGGCGGCGTTCAGCCATTGACGGTGGTGGCGTGCCATGGCCTGATACGCGGCCTGCCCATAGAAGTCATCGGCATTCACAACGGCAAAATAGCCATCCAGATGTTGCCTTGCCGCCAATACCGCGTGCAGAGTACCCCACGGCTTGGTGCGTCCCAACGGCCATACAAACCCTGCGGGCAAATCGTGCGGATCCTGAAAAACACAGCTGACATCCACATCTCTGGTGTATCTGGCGAGCACCTGACGTTCAAAAAGTGCGGCAAAGTCGCGTCGAATGACAAAAACGATGCGATCAAATCCGGCCCGTAAAGCGTCGTAGACCGAGTAGTCAAGAATTGATTCGCCATGGGGACCCATCGCATCCATCTGCTTGAGCCCGCCGTAGCGCGACCCCAACCCTGCAGCCAGCACCAGCAGGCTCAGGCGGTCAGAGCGCAATGCTGGGCTTGGGATGTCGCCAGACATTCAGGAAACGATGTAGGCCCCTGCTCCGGTGGAGAGCAGTTTGCCATCCGCCCCCAAAAACTCCATCCGGGTGGAGGCCACACGTGACCCCAGCCGCATCACCTCGGCACGCAGATCGAACCGCTCGCCTATGCCGGGACGCAGGTAATCGACACGCAGATCGATGGTGCCCAGCTTCGAGAAGCGCTGTAGCCGCTGCGCAGGCGGTTCGTCCATATGACGTGCACCGATGGCAGCCATCACGGCTAGGCCGCCCATGGCATCCAGTCCGGCACTGATGACACCACCATGAACTCGGTTGTAGGAAAAATGGCCAACCAGATCGTTTCGCATGGCAATGCTGGCGCAAACATGGTCGGGCTGCAACTCGGTGATCTTTAGTCCGAGCAGGTGGTTAAAGACGATCAGTTCCTCAAAGACCTTTTTAAGCCCGCTTATAAACTCTTCTTCAAACACAACCGGCGTGGACTTGGCGTTCTGGTGAGGCATCTAGACTACCAACTTTATAGCTAATGAGGCAAACAGCAAAAGCGCTGGAGCCTCATTTTACTTATAACTTGGAGAAATCAGGCAATCGTTTGGCCATGAAGGCACCAAACGCCTCACGGGCGGCTGGCTCGCCCAGCATCCGGCCAAATACCACCCCCTCGTCAGCCATCCGCTGTGCGACGGCCTCGGTCTGACCCATCTTCAGAAAGCGCTTGGTCTGAATTAGCGAACTCATGGGTTTGGCCGCCAGTTTGCGCGCTTGCTGTTGCGCCAACGCATTCACCTCACTTGGCGGCACGATGCGACTCACCAAACCCATCTCCAGCGCGGCCTCGGCCATGAAAGGTTCCCCGAGCAACAAGGCTTCGGCGGCACGGCCATATCCCATGCGCTGCGGCGCAAGCAGACTCGATGCCGCCTCTGGGCACAGACCAAGATTGACAAAGGGCATGGAAAACGCCGCGTTGTCACCGGCATAGACCAGATCACAGTGAAACAACAGGGTTGTCCCAATGCCGACAGCCGGGCCACACACCGCAGCCAACAGCGGTTTGCGTAATGCGGCCATGGCGCGCATAAAACGAAACACCGGCACATCCAACGACAGCGGCGGGTTTTGTAAAAAGTCGGCAATATCGTTGCCTGCGCTAAACACCGTCTCATGCCCCTGCAGGACCACCACTCGGACAGCCTCGTCGTCCTGCGCCTGCTCCAGCGCGAGAGCCATGTCGGCATACATCGCTGCAGTGAACGAGTTTTTTTTATCAATGCGGTTGAAGGTGATGGTCATCACCTGGGCGTTGGTATCAATCAGTAAGTCAGCCATGCAGCATCCCGGTTTTGGTCAAGTCAGATCAAACCCGCTCAAAAATGCCGGCGGCACCCTGGCCCATGCCAATACACATGGAGACCATGCCGTATTTGAGCTGGCGACGCTTCAGTCCATGCACCAGCGTTGCAGCCCGGATGGCGCCAGTTGCACCGAGCGGGTGACCCAAGGCAATCGCCCCACCGATGGGGTTGACTTTGGCCGGGTCCAGCCCGAGGGTGTTCATGACCGCCAGCGACTGTGCCGCAAAGGCTTCATTGAGCTCGATCCAGTCGAGCGCGTCTTGTGTCAGACCGGCGTTTTTTAATGCAGCCGGAATCGCCTCGACCGGACCAATACCCATCAGGTGCGGCGGCACACCGCGGGCGGCAAAGCTCACAAACCGCGCCATTGGCGTTAATCCGTACTGTTTAAGCGCCTTCTCACTCACCAGCAACAAGGCGCCAGCACCATCACTGGTTTGTGAACTGTTGCCGGCAGTGACCGAGCCGCGCGCGGCAAACGGAGTCTTGAGTTTGCCAAGCCCTTCAAGACTGGTGTCGGCGCGTGCACCTTCGTCCATATTGACGGTGTGTCTTCTTTCAGTCACGCCACCACTGAGCAGATCAGGGCTGCGGTCAATCACCTCAATCGCGGTCATTTCGTCGGCAAACTCACCGGCTGCCTGCGCTGCGAGTGCGCGTTGGTGTGACTGCAATCCAAAGGCGTCCTGCGCCTCGCGGCTGACCTTGTACTGTTGGGCCACTTTTTCGGCAGTCAGCCCCATCCCGTAGGCGATGCCGACATCATCATTGGCAAAAATTGATGGTGACAGCGAGGGGGTGTTGCCCATCATCGGCACCATGCTCATGCTTTCTGTGCCTGCAGCAATCATCACATCGGCCTCGCCAACCCGGATGCGATCGGCCGCCATCTGGATGGCACTCAAGCCCGAGGCGCAAAAGCGGTTGACCGTGATGCCGCCCACACTGACCGGCAGCCCGGCCAGTACGGCGGCAATACGCGCCACATTCAGACCCTGCGCACCTTCCGGGATGGCGCAACCACAGATCACGTCTTCGATGGCAGACTTGTCCAGCCCGGGCGCCTGGGCCAACAGTGACTGCAGCACCTTGACCAGCAAGTCATCCGGGCGGGTATTGCGGAAAAACCCGCGGTGCGACTTGCCAATGGGCGAGCGCGTGGCGGCAACGATGTAGGCGTCTTGAATTTGTTTCATAGGAATCTTTCAGGGCAATTCTTGAATTAGCTGTGTTTGTGAGGGTTAGCTCAGTTCGTGGTTGAGCAAGCGTCGCGAGGAGTCGTCAGGCCAGGCGCGGGTGCCCGAAAACAACCGGAGCGTACTTCTGTACGTGAGGATTGTTTTGGGGCTGCAACGACGCATGGCGGCTCCGCAGTAGCTTGATGAGCCACGAACTTAGTTACGAACCGGTTTGCCGGTTGACATCATGCCCATCACCCTTTCTTGGGTTTTCGGGTTGTCAAGCAGCGAACAGAATGCCTGGCGCTCCAGCGTCATCAGGTACTCTTCGCTCACCAGACTACCCGCGTCAACGTCGCCGCCGCAGACCACGCCCGCGATCAGACCGGCAATGTGGAAATCATGCTGGCTGATAAAGCCGCCGTCGCGCATATTGACCAGCGAGCCCTTGATCGTCGCAATGCCGCTGCGTCCGGCGACCGCAAACTTGCGCTTGTGCGGCGGGCGGTAACCCGAGCGTGCCATGGCACGCGCCTCATTGATGGCAACAAACAGCAGCTCATCCTTGTGCGGCACGATCACATCGCTGTCAAGCAAATAACCCAGTTTGCGCGATTCAAGCGCGCTTGTGCCGACCTTGGCCATGGCGGCTGCGGTAAAGCCCTCGGTCAGGAAGGGCAGCAAATCCTTGCCTGTCGAGAGCGCTGCGTTTTCTGCAGCACGCCGCGCAATGTAGGTGAGGCCACCCGCACCAGGAACCAGTCCAACACCGACTTCCACCAAACCAACATAACTTTCCATCGCTGCCACACGGCGTGCGCAGCAAACTGACAGCTCGCAACCGCCGCCCAGCGCGATGCCCCGAATGGCAGCCACCACCGGCACCTGGGCGTAACGCACGCGCAGGAAAGCCTGTTGCATTTGCGCCTCGACTGGCTCGATGGCCTTGGAGCCGCCAGTCATGTAGGCGGGCAGCAAGGCCTGAAGGTCGGCACCGGCAGAAAACACCTCGTCGCCGCTCCAGATCACCACCGCCTGGAAGCGCTCCTCGGCCAGATCCACCGCGCGCACCAGACCCTCGACCACATCGGGGTGCAGCGTGTGCATTTTGGTTTTGCTGGTCACGATGAGCACCTCACCGTCGAGCGTCCACAGGCGCACCGCGTCGTCTTCGTATTCAGTGGTGCCGGCGGTGGCGCAATCTGGAGCCTGGGCACCCAACACGCTCTCGGGGAAATGCTGGCGCATGTACACCGGCAGCTGGCGCACCGGGACAAATTGACCGGTGGTCGGGTTCCAGGAGCCTTGCGGTGTGTGCACGCCGCCAGCGTCAGCCACTGGACCACTGAAGACCCAGTCGGGCAGCGGCGCGTTGCACAGCGCTTTGCCCGACTCAATATCTTCCTTGACCATATTGGCCACTGTCAGCCAGCCGGCCTCCTGCCAAAGCTCGAACGGGCCTTGTTTCATGCCAAAGCCCCAGCGCATGCAGAAATCGACATCACGCGCGTTGTCGGCTACATCGGCCAGGTGCACGGCAGCGTAGTGGAAGGCGTTGCGCAAGATGGCCCACAGAAACTGACCCTGCGCACCCTCACTGTTGCGCAGCAATTGCAGCCGCTCAGCGGCAGGTTTTTTCAACATGCGGGCATAGACTTCATCGGCCTTTTGACCGGCAGCAACATATTCCTTGCTGGCCAGATCAAAACGCAGGATGTCGCGGCCGGCTTTCTTGAAGAAACCGGCCTTGCTCTTCTGGCCCAGGTGGCCCATCTCCAGCAAGGTCTTGAGCACCTCGGGGGTGGCAAAGCTGGCGTAAAACGGGTCAAACTTGCCCACGCCAGCGGCTGCGTCACCACTCAAGGTATCTTGCAGCGTCTTGATGACGTGCGCCATCGTGTCCAGACCGACCACGTCCGCCGTGCGGAAGGTGCCCGAGCTGGCACGGCCGAGTTTTTTGCCGGTCAAGTCATCGACCACGTCATAGCTCAGGCCAAAGTTTTCAACCTCTTTCATGGTGGACAACATGCCGGCCACACCAATGCGGTTGGCGATGAAGTTAGGGGTGTCTTTGGCGCGCACCACGCCTTTACCCAGGCTGCTGGTGACAAAGGTTTCCAGGTCGTCGAGGATTTGCGGCTGGGTGGTGGGGGTGTTGATCAGCTCCACCAGCAACATGTAGCGCGGCGGGTTAAAGAAGTGGATGCCGCAAAAACGCGGTTTGATTTCTTCGGGTAACACTTCACTCAGCTTGGTGATCGACAGGCCCGAGGTGTTCGACGCGACGATGGCGTGCGGTGCAATGAACGGCGCAATCTTTTTGTACAGATCTAGCTTCCAGTCCATGCGCTCGGCAATCGCCTCGATGATCAGGTCACAGTCACGCAGCTGTTCCAGGTGCTCTTCGTAATTGGCCTGGCCAATCAGCGCCGCATCTTCTGCCACGCCCAAGGGCGACGGTTTAAGCTTTTTCAGGCCATCGACCGCGCGGGTAACGATACCGTTTTTCGGGCCCTCTTTGGCAGGCAGGTCAAACAGGATGACCGGCACTTTGACATTGGCCAGGTGCGCAGCAATCTGCGCGCCCATCACACCAGCGCCAAGAACGGCGACTTTTTTTACATTGAATCGAGACATGTTAGTTTCCTGAAAAATTCACCAGCGCAGCATGCGCGACGCAAATGGCGTCACACCTGCCACCGCAACTCTCAACAACTCACGGTACGCGCACCCAAGTCTGGGTGCGACCAAAAAAGGCAATCGAGCCACGTACTTCGAGCTTCTTGCCGTCTTCAATCGGGGTCAGGCGCAGCGTGTATTCCTTGCCGTTCTCCGGGTCAAGGATCTTGCCGCCCTCCCAAACGTCTTTTCCCTCGACCTTTTTTGCCCCACGGATGATCTCCATTCCAAGCACCGGCTTGTCCTTGCGATCGTCGCTGCACTCGGTACAGAGCTTTTTCTGGTCGGCATCCTTGCGTAGCAACTTCTCGATGTGTCCCGTGAGCACGCCGCCGGCCTCCTTGATGATGATCAGGCTCTTAAGCTCATTGGTCTTGTCGTCAATGCTGTGCCATTGGCCAACGGGGGTCATCTGGGCCGCTGCGGCACCCCCAAATGCAATCAATACGCTAGCTATCAGCGCACGTCCGGTATGGGCTAGAGTCCAATTTGTCATATAAAGTCTCCTCGAATAGTGGATAAAAAAGTTCAGGCTAACGCCGCATCAGTATCCATCAAGACTTTGGAGCCGGTGCGCGCTGTGCGCATCAGCGTCGAGGTCTCGGGGAACAGTTTGGCAAAGTAAAAACGCGCCGTCTGCAGTTTGGCGGTGTAAAACGGGTCGGCGCTGCCCGCCGCAATCTGGCGCAACGCCACCTGCGCCATGCGCGCCCAGAAGTAGCCAAACACCAGATGCCCGGCCACCCGCAAGTAATCCACCGCAGCGGCCCCCACCTCGTCGGCATTCTGAAATCCCTTGAAACCCAGCTCGGTGGTGAACTTGGTCATCTGGTCGCCCAGGATGGCGATCGGGGTAATGAACTCGGCCATTTTTTCGTTGACACCTTCTTCGGCCACCAGCGCACCGATGAGTTTGCCGAACTTCCTGAGTGTGGCGCCGTTATTGCCCAACACCTTGCGCCCCAGCAGGTCCAGGCTCTGGATGGTGTTGGTGCCCTCATAAATCATATTGATTCGGTTGTCGCGCACAAACTGCTCCATACCGTTGTCCTTGATGAAGCCGTGCCCGCCAAATACCTGCATACAGGCATTGGTCGCGATGTGTCCGTTGTCGGTGATGAACGCTTTGACAATCGGCGTCAGCAAGGCCAGCATCTCGCCGGATTCCCTGCGCACGTCCGCGTCCGGGTGGTAGTGCTCCTTCTCAAGCAACATGGAGCTGTAGCACATCAGCGCCCGACCACCTTCGGCATACGCCTTGGCGGTCAACAACATTTTGCGCACATCCGGATGCACGATGATCGGATCGGCCGGCAAGTCCTTGGCCTTGACGCCGGACAGGCTGCGCATCTGGGTACGCTCTTTGGCATAAGCCAGCGCATTTTGAAAAGCCACCTCGGTCAATCCCAGCGACTGGTTGCCCACCCCCAGGCGCGCTGCGTTCATCATGACGAACATGCCCTGCATGCCCTTGTTGGGCTGTCCCACCATCGTACCAAGTGCACCCTCGAGCTCGATTTGCGCGGTGGCGCTGGACTTGATGCCCATCTTGTGTTCCAGGCGAGAGGCAAACACGCTGTTGCGCTCGCCCAGCGAACCGTCCGGGTTAACGTGGAATTTGGGCACAATGAACAAGCTGACGCCTTTGATCCCGGGAGGAGCATCGGGCAGTCGGGCCAGCACCAGGTGGATGATGTTGTCAGCCAGATCGTGTTCGCCAGCACTGATGAAAATCTTGGTGCCGGTGATCTTGTAGGTGCCATCCGCCTGGGGCTCGGCCTTGCTGCGCATCAGACCCAGATCGGTGCCGCAATGTGGCTCGGTCAGGCACATGGTGCCAGTCCACTCGCCGCTGGTCATCTTGTGCAAATAGGTCGCCTTTTGCTCAGGCGTGCCGTGGGTGTAAAGCGCCGCATAGGCGCCATGCGTCAGACCAGGGTACATGGTCCAAGCCTGGTTGGCCGAGTTCATCATTTCATAGAAAAGCTGATTGACCACCAGCGGCAGACCTTGGCCACCAAACGCTGGGTCACAGGCCAGCGCAGCCCAACCCGCCTCGATGTACTGGGCGTAGGCGGCCTTGTAGCCTGCGGGTGTCGTGACCTCATGGGTGACAGGATCAAGCTGACAACCAGCCTCGTCACCGCTGATGTTGAGTGGCAACAAGACGTTGGCGGCGAATTTGCCACCTTCTTCAAGTACCGCATTGATGGTGTCGGCGTCCATGTCAGCGTGCAGCGGCATGGCTTGCAGGTCAGGGGTCACATCAAGCACTTCGTGCATCACAAACTGCATGTCACGCAGCGGGGGGGTATAAACAGCCATGGTTTTCTCCTTGTCAGCGGGGGATATCAGCGTTATGTGCGGCTGGGTCGAGTGACCGACTTGCCATAACGCAGCAAAATGTTCTCGAAACCGGTGTTGGCTCGATCAATGGCACCGGGGTTTTTCAGAAATCGGGCCTCGTAATGCAATGCCAGGATCAAGCCGTGAATCTCGAATGCCATCTGATGTTCATCGGCGTCGGCGACCAGATGGCCTGCCTCTTTGGCTTGCACCACGGCACGATACATGGCAGCCAGCCAGGTCTGTACCGAGGAAGCCAGCGCGTCGCGCACCGGCCCTGGTCGATCGTCGAACTCAACGGCACCACTGATGAAGATACAACCCGACTGGATCTCGACAGCCACACGTTTCATCCAATTGGCAAACAGTGCGCGCACCCGAGGCAGACCACGCGGCTCATCCATCGCCGGAAAAAACACTTCATCGGCGAAGCGTTTGTAATATTCGCGGATCACTGATATTTGCAGTTCCTCGCGTGAGCCAAAGTGGGCGAAGACGCCTGACTTGCTCATGCGCGTGACCTCAGCCAATGCGCCGATGCTCAAGCCTTCCAGACCAATCTGTTCGGCCAGTCCGAGGGCAGCGTCGACGATGAGCTGTTTGGTTTGCTGTCCTTTTTGCAAGGCACGTTCGCCGCGCGAACCAGCGGGCATGCGCTCACGATCGGTCAGGGGTTTGGATAAAGGATGGTTCATGTTGCATAAAAGAACGATCGTTCTATTTTGCAACATTTCTCTGCCCCGCGGTGCCCGTCGGGTCGTTCTAGGGATGCCGTTCTAGTGCAAGCGGGGGTTTTCCCTAGTGAGACCGCTGTTCTGTCCCGACACGCCTGCCCTCAAACGTGCAGCAGCAAGGCCAGGCTTAGCTCCAACTGTTCGGTTGGTTCGCGCTTGAAGCCACTTCGCACATAACGTTGCAGGCGCCCGAGGGCAAACGCAGCAAGCGTCGCGGCACGCACCTGCTGCGCCAGGGTCGGGGTGGGTGTGTCCGCGTCCACCAGGCCGTCACGCAGGCATTGTTTCAGCGCGGCTTCGAACTTGTCAAAAAAAAGATTCATACGCTGTTGCAAGCGTGCGTGCTCAAACACCAGCGCATCACCTACCATGACACGTGTCATGCCGCGATTTTTCTCGGCAAACTTCATGAGCAGGTTGACCATCTGACCAGCCCGTTGTGTGCTGGCTTGCCCGTCCGAACCCAGTTGCGCAAGCAGGCCAAAGACACTTTGCTCAATGAAGTCGATCAGCGCCTCAAACATTTGCGCTTTGCTGGCAAAGTGGCGGTACAAGGCGGCTTCGCTCACCTGCAAATGGGCAGCCAGCGCTGCCGTGGTGATGCGTTCGCCCCCAGGCTGCTCCAGCATGGTGGCCAAGGCTTGCAGGATTTGCAACCGGCGCTCACCGGGTTTGGGTCGCTGGGCACCCTGTGTTTTGGCCACATCCGGAGAGCGCACGTTCTGCATAAAAATGGTCTCCAGCGCTTAACCAGTATAGGTTTTAAGCTATGTTAATTAATCTAATGCGAGCGAATCATGGTCCCGAATGCCTGATCGGTCAGGATTTCAAGCAACAAAACATGGGGTACCCGGCCATCAATGATGTGCACCGAGTTAACGCCACTCTTGGCCGCATCCAGCGCACCGGCAATTTTGGGCAACATGCCGCCACTCAGGGTTCCATCGGCAAAAAGGGCGTCAATCTGCCGCGCCGTCAGGTCGGTGAGCAATTCACCCGCCTTGTTGAGTACGCCGCTGATGTTGGTCAACATCATCAGTTTTTCCGCCTTGAGCACCGTGGCGAGCTTGGCCGCCACCACGTCGGCGTTGATGTTGTAGCTCTCGTTGTTCTCGCCAAAACCAATCGGACTGATGACTGGAATAAACGCATCATCCTGCAGCGCTTTAACCACGCTGGGGTCGATGCTGACAATATCACCCACCTGCCCAACGTCGTGTTCCTTGGTTGGGTCCGCGTTGTCGATCATCTTGAGCTTTTGCGCCCGGATCATGCCGCCATCGCGCCCCGTCAGGCCGACTGCCTTGCCACCTGCCTGGTTGATCAGGCCCACAATATCCTGCTGCACTTCGCCGCCCAACACCCACTCGACAACCTCCATGGTCTCGGCGTCAGTCACACGCATGCCCTGAATGAATTCACCTTTTTTGCCCAGACGTTTCAGGGCGGTTTCGATCTGTGGCCCGCCACCATGCACCACCACAGGGTTGATGCCCACCAGTTTGAGCAACACCACATCTTCGGCAAAGTCGGCCTGCAGGTGTGGGTCGGTCATGGCATTTCCGCCGTATTTGATGACCATGGTCTTGCCATGGAATTTGCGGATGTACGGCAGTGCCTGCGCCAGAATTTCGGCCTTGTCACGTGGGGAAATGTGGGATACGTCGGTCATGGGTATTGCCTGGAAGTCTGTGGATAGAGCTCAATTGGCAAATTGTGCCGTATCCGGTTCGCACAGAAAAGCCCAAGCCGGATTGACCAGCAGGCTCACGCTTCAAAACCTTGAACACACCTCGACAGCACCGCGCGGATTGCCGGCACATCGCCTGAAACAGCGGCACTGCGCAACACTTCAAGATGGGCCGCCAACTCGTCCCAAGGCAAGCAGGCTTCACGGGCTTTCATGATGCGCGGGTGATTGGTGGCTTGCGGGTTGTCACCAATGAGCAATTCCTCATACAGTTTTTCAGCGGGTCGCAGGCCGGTCACCACAATCTCGATATCACCTTCGGGACAACTGTGATCTCGCACGCGCAAGCCTGCCAATGCCACCATGCGCCTTGCCAGATCCATGATCTTGACCGGCTCACCCATGTCAAGCACAAAAACATCCCCTCCCCGCGCCATAGCCCCCGCCTGGAGCACCAGTTGGGCTGCCTCCGGGATGGTCATGAAATAGCGGGTCACCTCAGGGTGTGTCACCGTGATTGGCCCACCGCTGGCAAGTTGGCGTCGAAACAGCGGCACCACGCTGCCACTGGAGCCTAGCACATTGCCAAAGCGCACCATGCAAAAGCATGTCCCTGAAACTGGCCCGAGGTCACCAGATATGGCCTGCAAAACCAGCTCGGCCATACGTTTACTGGCACCCATCACATTGGTCGGGCGAACGGCCTTGTCCGTGGACACCAAGACAAACCGGGCGGAACCACAGCGCTGGGCTGCGCGTGCAGCATTGAGAGTGCCAAACACATTGTTCAGAACACCTTCGCCCGGGTTGTCCTCCACCATGGGCACATGTTTGTAGGCAGCAGCGTGGTAGACGGTACCCGGACGGTAGCTTTCACAGACCGCCCGCAACCGATCAGGGTTGGTCACACTGCCCAGCAAAGGCACCAACTCTGTGGCCAAGCCACTGGCATCGATCAAGCCCTGCAGTTCCTGGTGAATGTTGTAAAGCCCAAACTCGTGGTGATCAAACAACAATAACTGGCGTGGCCGCTGCAGCACAATCTGGCGCGTCAACTCACTGCCGATGCTGCCGCCCGCGCCGGTCACCAGCACCACTTGTCCGAGCAGATCACGCGAGAGCAGCGCGGCGTCCGGCGGCACCGGATCGCGTCCCAACAAGTCTTCGACATCGAGTTCACGAATGTCCTGTACCGTGACACGGCCGCTGGCCAGATCAGACAGGCCAGGCAGGGTGCGCACGTGGACAGGAAAATGCCCCAAACTTTGTAAAATTGCGTTGCGTCGCTCCCGCGAGACACTGGGTAGTGCCAGCAAAATATCCGTCACACCCTGCTGTGCAATGACCCTGGCGATGTCAAGCGGTGCAAAAATTGGCACACCATTGATACTTCGCCCCACTTTGGTGGCATCGTCGTCAACAAAACCCAGCAGTGCGTACTGCTGTGACAAACGCAAGGCTGACGCGGTCTGTACACCGGCAGTACCGGCACCATAAATCAGCAATCGCCCGTCAAAATTTGCGCCAGGGCGGTCCCGACCTGCCAGCCAGAAGCGCGCCAGGGCACGGCTGCTCCCAATCAACAATAAAAAAATAAGGGGCTGCAGAATACCCAGTGTGCGCGGCACCCATGGCCATTGCATCCACAACAATACGGGAAACAAAATACCACCGTAGACCAGCACCGCCAATCCAGTGGCTTGTAGCGCGGCCTGCCCGGTGTATCGAAATATGGCCCGGTACAGACCAAAACGCACAAAGATGGGCAGGAACAATGCCACTGTCAGCAGGTACACCCACCATTGGGCACCGACTGGTGGACCATAGTAGTCCAAGCGCAGGGCGAAAGCAATCCAGGTGGCAGACAGGGCCAGGAGAACGTCAACACAAATCACCACCAGCCGCTTGACCCAGCGCGGCCACTCCAGAACCCTGTTTTGCATTCAATCGCCTTAAATCACCCTATTCTCTCAAGACGGAATGGCAAACGACTCCTTGGTCTTGCCTTGCGCTACCAATGCAGACAGCCAACGCGGCATCAGACCACGACCACTCCAGGTTTCCCCATTCGGACCACGGTATTTCGCCGGGGCTGGATTGGAGGATTTGGAGGCACTGCCTGGTGCCTTGCGGGGCCGACTCTTGTTTCCCTCCAAGTCCGCCACAGTAATGCCGAACGCTTCCATTTTGGCAAGAATCTCTTGGACCGTCTTGCTGAACTCTTGCGCCTTGATTTCTTCTGCCTGTTTTTGTAGCAGTGCAATCTGGTTCTGAATTTCGATCAAATTATTCATCATCAACACCTATCAGAAAAATTAAAGAATTCCCTGCCGGCCCGGTTAGCCTAATTATTTTAATGAGCGACATTATCACTTGTGATTACCTTAAAAATCGTCAGAATTATGATTTTTATATCAAAAAAAATCGATTGCTTCTTCATGTATTCAATATCCATCTGTACCTTGACCGGAATCGGCAGTTCATCACGACCATTGATTTGAGCCCACCCCGTCAAACCAGGCGTCAAATGATGAACCTTGGCTTGTGTGCGCAATTCAATCAGATCATGCTGATTAAAAAGTGCTGGTCTTGGGCCAACAAAACTCATATCACCTTTAAAAATACTCCAAAGCTGTGGCAACTCATCGAGGCTACTTTTCCTCAGGAAACCTCCCACCGGTGTGAGGAAGGCATCGGGATTGCTCAGCAAATGGGTTGCGACTGCCGGGGTACATATTTTCATACTGCGAAATTTTGGCATTTTGAACAGACGATTGTCACGCCCGACCCTGTCTGACCAATACAGTATCGGGCCAGGCGAGGTCAACCGCACCACCACTGCGACAATTATCAAGGGCAGAAAAAAAATCAACACCCCAAATAGCGCCAGCAATAAGTCAAAGCCTCGCTTCATTATCTTGACACCCTCGATTCCGGTTTTACCGCCAGAGACAGGCCTTCAGCGACACCAAGTTTTGGTCGCCAATTCAATTGTGTACGTGCTTTGCGGATATCAAGTTGCAGGTTCTTGCACAATCTCTCCATGGCTTTGGACTGGCCAGTCAAGCCACCAGCCAGTAGCAACAACCAGACTGGTACCGAAAACAGCCGAACCGGCATGCCAGCGGCTCGGGCGATGGCGCTAACCAGTTCCGCGGTCGACAGATCATGACCATCGCTGACCAGAAAAACCTGATTGGCCGCCGCAGGATGCGTCATACATGTCCCGATGAAGTCAACCAGATTACCCAGTGCAATCAGGCTCCTGAGGTTGGCTACCGCGGCGAAAGGCAAAGGCCAGCCACGCCGAACCAGATTCATCAAGGCCAAAAAATTTGCGCGCACTCCCGGACCATAAACCAAGGGAGGGCGAACAATCACCACCTCCAAGCCCGTCGATTTGGCAATGCTGTGCAAACCCTGCTCGGCCTCCCATTTACTGATAGCGTAGGCGTCCGTCGGTCTTGGAGGATCAAGCTCCGAGAACATCTGCCCCGGCGCAGTGAATTCACCATGAACTTTGGCGGTACTGACAAAGATCAGACGCCGCACGCCCGCAACGGCAGCCTGACGCGCCAGATTCAGCGTTGCCTCAACGTTCATGCGGCGAAACTCGGCGACCGGGTCCACCGCATGTTCGTTCATCACGTGGACCCGGGCCGCCAGATGAACAACCACATCAACCCCAATCAGCACAGACTGCCAGGAGGTCTTACCGTCAATTTCACCGACGTTGATGGTTTCAGTGGCGTGTGGCACAGTGGAACACGATCGAACAGCTGCGCGAACAAACATGCCTTGCCCGACAAACTGCTCACATGCGTGGCGACCAACCAGCCCGTTGGCACCCGTGACCATCACCTTCATATCCAACCGCCGCCTCGCAGTCGCCGATATACCGAAGAGAGGAAAAAACGAAGAATACTGCGAACATGCCAAAACATGTACCTGATTTGCCGATGACTGCTGCGTTGGGCATGGTGCACCACATGTGTATCTGAACTCAATACCACCTTGAGTCCTGACAAAGTCAACCGGGAACAAATATCCACGTCTTCGTAGTACAGGAAGTACCGTTCATCAAAACCACGCAGGTTCGCATAGACATTTGCCGGAAATAACAACAACATCCCGGCACACCAATCTACCGGCACAATGCCACCCGCCAGACAATAATCAGGCTGGTTGTGCCGCGTTTTTAATTTGCCCAGGATTTTCCATGGCGTCGGAAACTTGCGGGCGCTGTCTTCAGGTAGACCTTCAGGACTCAGGACCAACGGGGCGGCAATGCCCACAGATGAATCTGAAAAACATGCCCACAAGCTTGAAAAAGGACAAGAACCAAACCGGATGTCCGGGTTGATGACGCAAAAGAACTGACCGTTCGCTTGGGAAAAAGCTGCATTATGGTTGGCACCAAAACCTTTGGGTTGAAGATTCCTGATAATCCGTACCGAAAAATCACAATCCGCTTGATCCAGAGTTACCACCTCAGGGATGTTGAGGGTCAGGATCAATTCGATAGTCGTCGAGTTGCAATGGGTTTGCAGGTCAGTCAACAGTTGTGAAACCAGATGCCACTGACCGTGACTAACGACCGATACCGTGATCATCATGGGTTCGTTGGTCGTTTTGTCTTCCATCGCAAATAGATCAAGTAAATCATCAGACGACGCAAGTACTTTAATACCGAGTAAGCCGCCAATACGGACAACTGCCAGCGTTTGATGCTCCCGCGCTGGTACAGGCGCTGGTAGT
>JAGOUM010000003.1 GCA_018061265.1 Rhodoferax sp.
GGTGCGGATGTTCTGCGTCACATCTTCGCCGGTCTCGCCGTCGCCACGGGTGGCTGCCTGCACCAGCACACCCTGCTCGTAACGCAAACTCATGGCCAGGCCGTCAAACTTGGGTTCGGCCACATACCGCACCGGTGCGTCCGCCTCAGCCAGGCCCAGTTCACGGCGGATGCGGGCATCAAAATGCTCGGCGCCAGCGGCGGTGGTGTCGGTTTCGGTGCGGATGCTGAGCATGGGTACCGCGTGGCGCACCGGGGAAAACTGCTCCAAAGCCCTGCCACCGACACGCTGAGTGGGTGAATCGGGGGTGATCAGCTCGGGGTAGCGTGCCTCCAGCGCCTGCAAGCGGGAAAACAGCCGGTCGTATTCGGCGTCGGGCACCGTGGGCGCGTCAAGCACATAGTACTGGTGGGCCAGCTGGTGCAGGCTGTGGCGCAGTTGCGCCAGCTCGGCCTGGTTGTCAGGAGCAGCGTCAAACAAATCAGCGGTCTGGGCGGGCATGATGGTGCCCTCAGGAGAACAGACGCCGCGCCAGCACCGAGCCCGCCGACAGTTCACGCTGGTCAAGTGTGTCGTAAAGGTGTTCCAGTTCAGCCGCAATAACGTCCATGGCTTCAGGAGGCAAGGCGACACCGTTGTCGTCGGTGACCACGCCGTCCATGTCACGCGCCAGCGCAATGGCTGCCTCACACATGCGGGCAAATGGCCGCTCGCCCCGTTCCACATGCGGAACATCGAGACTGAGCGTGATCTCCCGCAATGCCGACTGGGTGGGGTCATCGGCCAGCGCGGCCTGGGTGTCAAAACCCATGCTGAGGATGGGTGGCTGATTGGCCAGGCTGGCTGGCACCACCATACGCCCGGCCATGGACCCGGCGACAAAACCCAGTCTGGCGGCCATTTGCACGATGTAACTGGGGCTCCAGGCGGCACGTTTGGCGCGCAGCACAAAACCCAGCTGGGCATCGTGGTCACTGGCGAACTGGTCCAGCTCGCGCGCACGCGCCACCTCCTGGCGCATGTCCGGGAAATCCGGGGTACCACCCAGCGCGTCACAAAACGCCTGGATTTTGATGATGAACTCCGAGAACTCGATGTCGTTGAGCGCGCCAGAGCGGTTGGCCAGTTGGATACCCGCCTGCAACTGGGTGTAGCGTTGCCCGGCTTGCGCAAATTCCCAGCGCCCGCTGCTGGCGTTCAAACACTCAATGGCCACCGGCTTGCTGCCCACCCGCCGCGTCGACGGCAAGGCCGCCAGAACCGCGTCGCCCGACACAGGTGACTCCAGCGAAATCGGGGCAATCACGTCAATCAGCGCGTCCAGGCCAGGTTTTTTCTCCGGAGTCGGCAAGGCAAACGCGCCGTCTTCAACCACCTCGGCATCAAGTGAGGGCTCGTGCCCGAAAGTGCCGGGGTCGTTGGCCCGCGCGGTGACCGCCTGGCGTGGCAGGCTGTTGCGCCATAACCAGAAGTTGTAGGCCGCCATGCCCAGCAGCAGCAGCCCACCCAGAATCAGCAAACCCAGTTGTAATTGACTCATGCTTTCACCCCTGATCGGCCATGGTAAGGGCCGCGTCCATGTCCACCGCCACAATTCGTGAAACGCCTTGTTCCTGCATCGTGACTCCTATGAGTTGCTGCGCCATCTCCATGGCAATCTTGTTGTGGCTGATGAACAGGAACTGTGTCTCGCGGCTCATGCTTGACACCAATTTGGCATAACGCTCGGTGTTGGCGTCATCAAGCGGCGCGTCAACCTCGTCGAGCAGGCAGAACGGTGCCGGATTGAGCTGAAAGATGGCAAATACCAGCGCAATGGCGGTCAGGGCCTTCTCGCCGCCTGACAGCAGATGGATGGTCTGGTTTTTTTTGCCCGGCGGCTGGGCGATGACCTGAACGCCAGAGTCCAGAATTTCTTCACCGGTGATCACCAGCCGGGCGTTGCCACCACCAAACAGCTCCGGGAACATCTTGCCAAAGTGCTCATTCACCGTGTTGAAGGTGCCTGAGAGCAGCTCACGGGTTTCACCGTCGATCTTGCGAATGGCGTTTTGCAGCGTGTCCATGGCTTCGTTCAGGTCGGCCGACTGGGCATCCAGAAACGCCTTGCGCTCACTGGCCACCGTCAGCTCGTCAAGTGCGGCCAGATTGACCGCACCCAGCGACGAGATCTCGCGGTGGAGGCGGTCAATCTCGGCCTGCAAACCGGTCAAGCGCACGCTGCCGTCGGCCAGTGTCTGTGCCACCGCCTCAAGATCGGCCTGAGCATCAGTAAGCAACTGGGTGTACTGCTCAAAACCAATTCGGGCCGCCTGCTCTTTGAGCTGGAACTCGGTGATCCGTGCCCGCAATGGGTCAAGCTCGCGCTCCTGCAACAGGCGCCGCTCGTCACTGGCGCGCAGCTTGGCGGTCAGATCGTCGTACTGGCTGCGAAGCGCCCCCAGCTCCTGCTCCCGCGCCATCTTGACGGCCAGCGCCTGCTGCAAACCGCCTTGCGCGGCGGCATCATTGAGGCGTGTTTGCTCTTCTTGTGCTTTTTGCTGCTCAGCGCTGACTGAACGGCCTTGTTGTGCTGCCGTATCCATAGCGCGTGACAACTCGCCACGGCGTGCTTCGAGGCTGCGCATGGAAAAACTGGCTTCCTGTTGATCACGTTCCAGCTGGCGCTGCTGTTCACGGCTGTCAGCCAATCGACGCTCGGCCGCAAGCACCCGGTCCTCCAGTTGGGCATGGTGTTCCTGGGTATCTGCCAATTGCATGTCCAGCGTCTCGAACTGCCCTTCGGCGACGACACGGCGCTCCTGCAACTGGTCCAACTGGTCGTCAATCTCGGCCATCTCAGCACCAATCTGGGCGCTGCGGCCACGGGCCTGGTCGGCCAGCTGAGCCAGACGCAGCGTCTCAACCTGTAGCTGATGGGACCGGGTTTGGGCCTCTGTGGCAGCGCGTCGGGCGCTGAGCAGCTCTTGTGTGGCATCGGCATAGGCCGAATCGCAGCGCTGCAGGGTCAAACGGGTTTCCTCGGTGATGAGTGTCTGGGCCCGCCGCTGCTTCTCCAGGTTTTCGATCTCCTGGGCACGAGCGAGCAAGCCGGACTGCTCGGAGTCCGCAGCATAGAAGCTGACGCTGTGGCGCCCCACCGCATGGCCGCTGCGGACCAGCAAAAGCTCACCTAGCGCCAGCAGCTCGCGCTTGGCAAGTGCTTCATCCAGACTGGCTGCAATGTAGATGCCTTGCAGCCAATCCTCAAGAATTGCCCTGTGCGCGCTGCTGTGCACACGCAGCAAATCAGACAGCCGCTCAAGGGGCCGGGTAGTGGCTGAGGCTTCAGGTGTTGCTGCGCTGAAAAATACCAGCCGGGCAGGCGGTGCGTCCTGCGCAAAGGCACGCAAGGGTTCGAGCCGGCCAAGCTCCAACGCCGCCAGACGCTCACGCAAGACGGCCTCCAGCGCCGGTTCCCAGCCGGGTTCAACATGGATCTGGGTCCACAAGGCCTGCAGGTGATCGAGTCCATGCTTTTGCAGCCAGGGTTGCAGTTTTCCATCGGTCTTGACGCGCTCCTGCAGGGCCTTGAGTGCATCAAGCCGGGCTGAGAACCCAGCCAGACGGGAAGACTCCTGACTGAGAAGCTGCTGCTGTTGCATGCGCTGTGTATCAAGCTGCGGCACACTGTCCTGCAAATCGACCACCAGCCTTTGCGCTGTCTCGGCGGCCAGCGTGGCCTGCTGCGACTGCTCATGCAATTGCTGCAAACGGGTTTCGTCTGGCAACTCAATGGCATGGCGATCCTGCCAAAGCCGCTCGCGCCGCGTGGTGGCCTGACGCGCCAGCTCTTCTATGCTGCGCTGTTCGGCCGCCAGCACACCAATCTGGTGCTGCACCTGGCCGACCTTGGCCCGCTGCTCATTGGCCAGACGCTGGGCCAGGCGCAATGCATCTTCCAGCTCTGGCAACTGTATGGCGTGGTCCTCCAGCTGGGCGGCCAGCAGCTCGGTTTTTTCGCTGCCAACAAACTCCAGCTCCGCCAGGTGCTCCAGTTCCAGACGGGCATCCTCGTGGCGCTGGGTCCACTGCGTTGCCTGCTCTGCCAGAGTCTGCAGACGCAAGGCAACCCGCTGGCGCCCTTCAACGACGTAACGGATTTCGGCCTCCAGCCGACCTACTTCTGCACTGGCTTCGTACAGGCGGCCTTGCGCCTGGTTCAGCTGATCACCCGCCCCATAATGTGCCTGGCGGATGAGTTCAAGCTCGGCCTCAATGTGGCGCAGGTCCGCCAGACGGGATTCCAGCAGGTTGACCGCCGCTAATCCTTCGGCCTGAATTCTCAACTGATCAGCTTCGGATTCGGCACGCTTCAGAAACCAGAGCTGATGCTGCTTCAGGCTTGAGATGTTCGACAGGTTTTTGTATTTTTGTGCAACGAGCGCCTGCTTTTCAAGCTTGTCCAGATTGGCATTGAGTTCCCGCAGAATGTCTTCGACCCGGGTGAGATTTTCACGGGTATCGTGCAGGCGATTTTCCGTTTCACGGCGTCTTTCCTTGTATTTGGAGACACCGGCGGCTTCTTCCAGAAACAGGCGCAGTTCTTCGGGCTTGCTTTCGATGATGCGGCTGATGGTGCCTTGCCCAATGATGGCATAGGCGCGTGGCCCAAGGCCGGTGCCGAGAAAAACGTCCTGCACATCGCGGCGACGTACCGCCTGGTTGTTGATGTAATAACTGCTGCTGCCATCCCGGGTCAGCACCCGTTTGACGGCAATCTCGGCAAACTGACTCCATTGCCCACCTGCACGGTGGTCGTCATTGTCAAAAACCAGCTCCACACTGGCGCGGCTGGAGGGTTTGCGGGTGTGGGTGCCGTTAAAGATCACATCCTGCATCGACTCGCCGCGCAATTCCGAGGCTTTGGATTCACCCAGCACCCAGCGCACCGCGTCCATGATGTTGGACTTGCCGCAGCCATTGGGACCCACCACACCCACCAGTTGCCCGGGCAACAGGAAGTTGGTTGGTTCGGCGAATGACTTGAATCCGGATAACTTGATGGAATTGAGTCGCACAGGAGTCAGTATGGCTTTATGGACAGCGCAATCGCACGGAAGTGGTCCGCAGATCCGCCTGGTCGGGTCAGACCGTCATGATACTTGAGCCCCTCTGGCCAGCGCCATCACCTGTTGTGGCGGCAGACTCTTGAGGATGTGGTCACTCCAGACCCGCCGCCAGTGCCGTGCCCCAGGCAGCCCATGGCGCAGCCCCAGCATATGCCGGGCGATCGACGGCCAGGCGGTGGCATGCTCGGCCAGTTGCCGGGTCATGTAGTGCACCATGGCTTCTTCAATGTCCTGTCGGTCCGGGGGTGGTCGGGTTTCGCCATTTGAAGTGCCCTCTGAGTCGCCGAAAAAGGCGTGATCCCACTGGCTAAGCCACCATGGGTTGTGGTAGACCCCACGCCCCAGCATCACACCATCGAGCTGTTGCAAATGCGCTTGAGCCTGTTCAGTCGTGGTGATACCACCGTTCAAAACGATCACCAGGTCGGGAAAGTCACGCTTTAGCCGGTAGGCCCAGTCATACCGAAGTGGCGGAATCTCACGGTTGTCTTTGGGGCTCAGGCCCTTGAGCCAGGCGTTGCGGGCGTGGACAATAAAGGTCTGGCAGCCTGCCTGGTTGACGGTGCCAACAAAGTCACGTACAAAGTCATAACTCTCAGACTGGTCTATGCCAATACGGTGTTTCACGGTGACGGGAATGTCCACCGCGTCCACCATGGCACGAACACAATCGGCCACCAGTTGTGGCTCGTTCATCAAACAGGCACCAAAAGCGCCGCGCTGCACCCGTTCACTGGGACAACCGCAGTTCAGATTGATCTCGGAGTAACCCCAGGCGGCACCCACTCGAGCACAAGTGGCAAGGTCTGCCGGCTCACTGCCACCAAGTTGCAGGGCCAATGGCTGCTCTTCGGGGTTAAATTGCAAATGCCGCTCCACATCACCATGGATCAGGGCACCCGTTGTCACCATCTCGGTATACAGGAGCGCTCGTTTTGACATCAGTCGATGGAAGTAACGGCAATGCCGGTCACTCCAATCGAGCATTGGCGCCACACAGATGCGCCAGCGTTGGGGGTCGGGTCGGGCTGAAGTTGGCATGCGGCGGATTATCCCAGCCCCAAAACCCAAGGTTGGCCGCGTGGGCCAGCCAAAGCAGCGCAACGGTGTCTACAAATCAGGCCTGACCTTGACTTACAGCGGCGAGCACCATGGGGCGTTCTCGTGGGCGTAGGCCATCCAGAGAGCCCAACCGGCACTGGCAGCCAGCGCCAAGCCAGCCAGTCGAACGCCCCAATCACCATTGCTGTTGGCGCCAAAACGCAGCCACAGCCAGGGCCCCAACATCATCGACACGGTAGTGCCCAGCGCAAACAGCGCCATGACGAATGCACCATCCAGGGCACTGCCGGTCAGACCCGCCACCAGCAAGGCCGAATACAGCAATCCGCACGGTAAAAAGGTCCACACGGTACCCAGCATCAGGGGGCCGGTCATACCCCGCCCCGCCACCATCGAGCGAGCCGTCCGCCAGACCCTTTTGCCAACCTGCTCAAGCCAGATGGGTTGCTGGGCGTTCCAAAGCAGCATCAGCCCCACCACCATGACCGCCACATGAAACATGGTCCAGACCGGCCGAAGCGCCGCCGATTGCACCGTCATCCAGCCAAGGCCTTGCATTGACGCTGCTGCCAGCGCACCCAGCGCTGAATACCCAATCACACGACCCAGCTGAAACATCCACATCGCTGACAAGCGCTTTTCCCCTGCGGCCTGGCCAATGCCGGCACAGGCGGCACCACACATGCCAATGCAGTGAGGGCCGCCGGCAAGCCCCATCAGGGTCGCGGTCAGGACAAGTGAGTTTTGCATGCCGCAGCTTAGAGGATTTTCGAGAAGCGTGCCCGGGTACGGTCAGCCTGCAGGTAGCGGTCAAACACCATCGCTACCGCCCGGACAAAAAACCAGCCCTTGGCGGTGACCTGGACACCTGCGGCGTCAAGCTGCACCAGGCCTTGTTGTACCTGGCCGTTCAAAACTTCAAGTTCCTTGGCAAAGTATTGTTTGAAATTGATCAGATAAGCCAATTCGATGGACTCATAAGACAGGCGTCCCTGACACATCAGGGCCATGATGACCGCTCGACGCACCAAGTCATCACGTGACAAAGCCAAGCCACGAACCACCGGAAACTGCCCCTGGTCAAGGTAATCGTAATATTCCTCAAGCGTCTTGGCGTTCTGGCTGTAGGTTGCGCCAACCCGCCCGATCGACGACACACCCAGGCCAATCATGTCGCAATCCGGCTGTGTGCTGTAGCCCTGAAAATTCCGGTGCAATCGTCCTTGACGCTTGGCAATCGCCAGAGAGTCGTTGGGCAAGGCGAAATGGTCCATGCCAATATAAACGTATTGGGCTCCCATGAACGCCGCCATTGAACGCGCCAACATGGAGACCTTGGCCGCGGCGGTGGGAATGTCGACCGACGATATGCGGCGCTGCGGCTTGAAGCGCTCGGGCAAATGCGCATACGCATACAACGCTATTCGATCTGGCTTGAGCTCAATGATTTGTGCCAGGGTTCGGTCAAATGACTCGGGTGTCTGCCCAGGCAAGCCATAAATCAGGTCCACATTGACCGACTCGAATCCGCGCGCCCGAGCTGCCGCCATCAGTTCGAACACCTGTTCGGCAGGTTGTACCCGGTGCACCGCCTTTTGAACCCCCGGGTCAAAATCCTGCACACCAAAACTCAAACGGTTAAAACCCAACGCGGCCAACACATCAAGACGCGCGGCGTCGATGGTGCGTGGGTCAATTTCAATCGAGTACTCCCCCCCCGGGGCAAATGAAAAGGAGCGGCGCAGCATGTCCATGAGTTCGCGCAGTTCAGCATCCGAAAGAAAGGTGGGGGAACCGCCGCCCAAATGCAGTTGTGACACACTTTGGCCCAGCCCAAGACGCTGGGTGTGCAAATTGACCTCGATTTCGAGGTACTTCAAATACGCGGTGGCGCGGTCATGGTGTTTGGTGATAATTTTGTTACAGGCACAGTAGTAACACAGGGATTCACAAAAAGGGATGTGTACATAGAGGGAGAGTGGCAGAGCCAGTGCGGATGCCCCGCCACTGCGTTGCTCCAGCGCTTGGGCATAATCCTCCTGTGTGAACGCTTCGACAAAGCGGTCTGCGGTTGGAAACGAGGTGTAGCGCGGCCCTGATACGTCGTACTGCCGTATCAAATCTTCAGAAATGGGCTCAACAGCGCTGTCAATCATATGAATTCCTTGTCAATCCGCTTTAATGTGCCTGCGAATTTCCAAAATTTTCTTGATCTTGATCAACCAATCTGAAAAAATGCGTCGATGGCTAAATTTGATCAAGATCAGGAAATCACTTATAACAATGTCAAAATTGCTCGCATGAACCACGAGTCGATAAAAATTGCCTGCTCCAACTGCAACATGCGGGAGTTGTGCATGCCGATCGGATTGACCAGTTCGGAGCTGGAACGTATTGATGAAGTGATTGGTGCGCGGCGAAAGATTAAACGTGGCGAAACCCTTTATCACAACGGCGAGAGGTTCACCAACCTTTACGCCATTCGAACCGGTTTCTTCAAAACCTGTGTGACCTCTGAAGACGGTCGCGATCAGGTGACCGGCTTTCAGATGGCAGGCGAGATCATAGGCCTTGACGGCATCGTCAATGATTCACACACCTGTGATGCAGTGGCCCTTGAAGACGGTGAAATCTGTGCCATGCCCTTTGCGCAGATTGAAAATCTGTCGCGTGAGGTCAACGCCTTGCAGCACCACGTGCACAAGATCATGAGCCGGGAAATTGTTCGCGAGCATGGCGTCATGTTGCTGCTCGGCAGCATGCGCGCCGAAGAGCGCCTTGCGGCGTTCCTGCTGAACCTGGCGCAGCGGCTGCATGCGCGGGGCTTTTCACAATCCGAGTTGATTCTGCGGATGACCCGCGAAGAAATCGGCAGCTACCTGGGACTCAAGCTCGAAACCATCAGTCGAACTTTTTCCAAGTTCGTCGACGACGAGGTGATCGAGGTCAAGCAGCGCCATGTGCGCATCCTCAACACCGATGCGCTGCAGGAAATTGTCAACCCCAAATAGCCAATTGGGTCATGCCCGAGCTTATTTGGCCAGTGGAACCACTCCCGTCGCCGCGTGGTTGCGCGCAGCAAGTGCCGGTGCCTCGCCACCTTGAATTTCCTTGGACCCTTGGGCTTTCTTCAGCTCCAGGTTTTGCCGGTAAGTCTCATCGGTCACGAGCTCATTGGGACTGTTCATAATAAAGTATGCAGTGATGATGCAGGCCACAATGACCAGCACCGGGCCTGAAATGACCAGCCAGACATGACCAAACTGCCACCACGGTTTGTCGTCCAATGCGTTACCTGCTTCCATCAGTCCACTTTCAAAATGCCAAATAAAAATAAAAACGGGTGATCAACTGACCACCCGCTTGATTGTATAAACCTCACTCAGGCCCGACCAATGTCAGGCCATTTTCTGCAAGGCTCAGGACTTGTTGGACAAACCCCAGATATAGGAAACCAGCACATGCAACTGCCCTTTGGTCAACAGTTGACCTTGCGGCGGCATGATGTTGACGATGCCGTTGTTGATATGGCCCACAATGGTCGATTCACCAAAACCATGCAGCCAGATGTTGTCTGTCAGGTTGGCTGAACCGATGGCTTGCATACCTTTGCCGTCAGGACCATGGCATGCTGCGCAAACAGCAAACTTCTCTTTACCCAATGCCGCTCTTGCCGCATCGTGCGGGCTGTTGGACAAACTCATCACATAATTCGCCACATTCTTGACGTCATCGGGTGTACCAACAGCAGCAGCAATGGGTGCCATGTTGCCATTGCGACCCTGAACGATGGTTTCCTGAATTTTTTCAGGTGTACCGCCATGCAGCCAGTCACCGTCGGTCAGATTCGGGAAACCCTTGTTACCGCGAGCGTCCGAGGCGTGGCACACCGCGCAGTTATTGCTGTACAGACGCTCACCAATCGCCATCGCTTGTGCGTCTTTGGCAATATCTTCCGGCTTCATGGTCAGGTATTTGGCATAGATCGGTTCAATCTCTTTATTGCCCTTGTCCACTTCAGCTTGGTGCAGACCACGAGAAGTCCAACCGAGCTGACCTGGGTAGCTGCCCAATCCGGGATAAAGTGCCAGGTAGATAAACGCAAAGATGATCGTCAAAACGAACATGTAACTCCACCACCGTGGTAGGGGGTTGTTCATCTCACGCAAATCACCATCCCATACATGGCCCGTCGTGTTGTCGTCAGCCGTCATCGCATGCGTCTTGCCTGTCAGAATCAACAACACCCAGCATGCCACGATGCTGACGATGACGATTCCGGCTACGTAGTACGCCCAGAAGTCGCTTGTGAAATCACTCATATCATTCATTTTTGTTCCTTGTCGGTATTTTGTTCAATCCTGTTCGAGGGGCAACCTGCCTGCCTCTTCAAACTTGGCAGCATTTTTGCTTGAGTAAGCCCAGAACAGGAGTCCAATGAAAGACACCAGACCCAATACCGTCACGATAGATCGACCGGTGTTGATATCAAATTCCATGGACCCGTCTCCCTTACTTCACCAGGGTGCCGAGACCCTGGAGGTACGCCACCATGGCATCCATCTCGGTTTTGCCTTTGACTGCTTCTTCCGCACCGGCGATATCTGCATCCGTGTAGGGAACACCCACTGTACGCAGAGCACGCATGTGTGAAGGCAAGCTCTTGCCATCCACCGGAGTATTCATCAGCCAGGGGTAAGCCGGCATGATGGACTCAGGAACCAAGTCACGAGGATTGTTCAAGTGAGTGATCTGCCATTGGTCACTGTACTTGCCACCGATGCGATGCAGGTCAGGACCGGTGCGCTTGCTACCCCACTGGAACGGATGGTCATAGACGTACTCACTGGCCAGTGAGTAATGGCCATAACGCAAAGTCTCGGCACGGAAGGGCCGAACCATTTGGGAATGGCAGTTGTAGCAACCTTCTCGTTCATAGATGTCCCGACCGGCCAGGCGCAAAGCGTCGTAAGGCTTCAGACCGGCAACCGGCTGGGTTGTCGATTTTTGAAAGAACAAGGGAACAATCTCGAGCAAACCGCCCACTGAAAGGACGATCAGCATCAAGACAATCATCAAGCCATTGTTGGACTCAATGTTGCCGTGAGAAAACCCGGAATGTGAACTGTGATTAGACATTTGTAGATCCTTAAGCGTGTGCTGCAGCCACAGCTGGAATGTTGGTTGTCACCGATTGACCACGTGTCGCGGTCATGATGGTGTTCCAGAGCATGATGATCATGCCGCCAAGGTACAACAGGCCACCGACCAAACGCAGGACATAGAACGGGAAGCTCGCTTTCACTGACTCAACAAAGGTGTAAGTCAAGGTGCCGTCTGCATTGATGGATCTCCACATCAGACCCTGCATCACGCCGGCAATCCACAGTGCGGCGATGTACAACACGATACCGATCGTTGCTGTGTAGAAGTGAACTTCCACCGCTTTCATGCTGTACATCTGCTTTTGACCAAACAAGCGCGGAATAAGGTAGTACAACGAACCCATGGTCACCAGACCGACCCAACCCAAAGCACCGGAGTGCACGTGACCGACGGTCCAATCCGTGTAGTGAGACAAGGCGTTCACCGTCTTGATGGACATCATTGGACCTTCGAAGGTCGACATACCGTAGAACGACAGGGACACGATCAGGAAACGCAGGATCGGGTCATCACGCAGTTTGTGCCAGGCACCAGACAGCGTCATGATGCCGTTGATCATGCCACCCCAGCTCGGTGCCAGAAGGATGAGTGAAAACACCATACCCACGGACTGGGTCCAGTCGGGCAACGCGGTGTAATGCAAGTGATGCGGGCCTGCCCACATGTAAGTGAAAATCAGCGCCCAAAAGTGAACAATCGACAGGCGATAAGAATAAACGGGACGGCCAGCTTGCTTAGGAATGAAGTAGTACATCATGCCAAGGAACGCGGCGGTCAGGAAAAAGCCCACGGCATTGTGACCATACCACCATTGCACCATTGCGTCCTGAACACCGGCATAAGCCGAGTAGGACTTCATGCTGTCCATGCCCACTGGAATCTCTGCGCTATTGACAATGTGCAACAAGGCAATCGCCAGGATGTACGCACCAAAAAACCAGTTTGCTACATAGATATGTTTGACTTTCCGCGTACCGACAGTACCAAAAAAGACAATCGCGTAACAAACCCAAATCACCGTGATGAGCAAGTCAATCGGCCACTCCAGCTCAGCATATTCTTTGGCTGTTGTGTATCCCAACGGTAGGGAAACCGCTGCCATCACAATAACCAACTGCCAAGCCCAGAAGGTAAACGTTGCCAATCCTTCGGCAAAAAGGCGTACCTGACAGGTGCGCTGAACAATGTAATACGAGGTTGCAAAAAGACCACAACCACCAAACGCAAAAATCACTGCATTGGTATGCAGTGGCCGCAATCGACCAAAAGACAGGAAAGAAATCCCCAGATTGAGCTCTGGCCAGGCTAACTGGGCAGCGATGATCACGCCAACCAGCATACCGACCACACCCCAAACCACGGTCATGATGGCAAACTGCCGAACGACTTTGTCGCTGTAAGTAGTTGCCTGCGAATTTGAAAATGCCATGTTCACCTCTTCTCAGTTTGTTTGCGCGAAGTTTCCGTTATCTGAATTTGGGCAAGTTTGATATAAATCAAATCGCCACAAAAATTGTTGTCAATCCTTAAGAATTCTCTCTCCCTCCTGATCAATGTCGTCAAATTGACCACGGTAGATCGCCCACCAGATGCCACCAATGACAAAAAACACCAAAACGACCGACAAGGGCACTAATAAGTAAAGCACATCCATTAGTTCTCTCCGGTCCGTTCCTGGCCGCGTGACAGCCTCATGGCGTTCATGACAACCAACAACGAACTGCTTGCCATGCCAATCCCGGCAAGCCAGGCAGGCAACATACCCACAACTGCCAAAGGGACACAAATCGCATTGTAGACGGCAGCCCACCACAAATTCTGCTTGACGATGCGCAAGGTTCGCCTGGACAGTGCCACGGCAGCCGCCACATCAGTCAAACGACTGCCCGATACCAAAAAATCGGCTTTGGCTTGTGCGAGCGGTACAGCTTGCCCAAACGCAAACGAAACATGTGCGCCGGCCAGCACCGGCCCATCATTCAACCCGTCGCCAACCACTGCGACTTTTTTACCGCTTGCCTGCGCAAAATGCAAAAAGGCGAGTTTCCCTTGGGGGGAGCATTGCCCCTCAAAATGGTCGATGCCGACCTTGTTGGCCACTCGTCTGGCCGCATCACTGGCATCACCCGATAACAAATGAACATCGATTGACATTTTTTTGAGTGCGTCGACGGTGGCCCTGGCTTCTGAACGCACGTCTTCCTGGAGGCCAAATGTGCCCAACCATCCATCTTCATCACTCAAGGCAACCTGCAGATCGTCCGAGCTGGTTTCAGCCACCCCACAAAACGCCAAAGAACCCATACGCAATGTCTTCCGCGATGCACCATCTGATGAAACGACGTTTGCAACCAAGCCCTGCCCCAGGTGCTCAACCACGTCCTCGGCCCTCCAGCGCGTCGACGACCCATCCAAAGCCGCTGCAGTAACCAGTGCGCGCGATACAGGGTGCAAAGACTGGGCGGCCATCGCTGCCGCCATGGCCAGGACCTCCCGTTGCTCCAACCCGGCTCTGACACTGACCTCACTTAGCACCATCGCATCCCGCGTCAGAGTTCCGGTCTTGTCAAACATCACAGTGTCAACGGCTGCCAGAGACTCGAACGCATCAAGGCGTCGCACCAGCACGCCCCGGCGCGCCAGGGCACCAGCCGCCGACAACATGGCCGCCGGTGTCGCCAGTGACAAGGCACACGGGCATGTGACAACCAGCACTGACACAGCCACCATCAATGCGCGCTCAGGATCGGTATGCCACCAATAAGCGCAGGACAGGCCCGCCGCGACAAGGACACCAATCAGGAACGGCTTGGCAATCGTATCGGCCAGCCGGGCCAGCTGAGGTTTGCTGGTTGACGCACTCTCCATCAAACTCACAATCTGGGCAAACCGTGTTTCCTCACCGAGCTGATCCACCCTAACCAGCACCGATGCGCCAAGGTTGTGGCTACCTGAGATCACCTGCTCTCCCACGCTGCGGGGAACCGGCCGGGATTCGCCTGTCAGCAATGACTCGTCGACTGATGTCTGGCCCTGCAGCACAGTCCCATCGGCGGCAAATGCTTCACCTGGCAGAACGCGGATGACATCACCCAGCTTCAGTCGGCGCACAGCGACACGTTCGAAACTGCCGTCTGCACCTTGCCTGGCCACACTGTCCGGCAGGCGGTTCATCAAGGCTTCAAGTGCGCCGGCAGTCCGGTCACGCAGGCGCAGCTCAAACCAGCGTCCGGCCAACAGAAAGAAAACAAACATCGTCAGCGAGTCGAAGTAAACCTCTTTGCCAAAAATGCCATCAGGATCGAAGGTACCAGCCGAGCTGACCAGAAAAGTGATCAACATTCCCAGCGCCACCGGCAAATCCATACTGACCTGCCGGCGCAGGACGTCACGCCAGGCATTGACAAAGAATGGCGCGCAAGAAAACAGCACCACCGGTAGCGACAACACCCACGATGCCCAGCGCAACAGTCGCTCGATCTCGGCACTCAGATCACCTGGCGCAGCGATATAGGCCGGATAGGCGTACATCATCACTTGCATCATGCAAAGACCTGCCACCATCATCCGCCAAAGTGCCTTGCGCGCCTCTTGTTTGCGCCGTTCACGCGCAAATGCATCATTCGCAGGCACAGCCCGGTAGCCAGACTGCCGGACCGCCTGCATCCAACCGGAGGGCAACACAGCATCGGACGCCCAAACCACCCGGGCGCGCTGGCTGCCAGCGCTCACCTCGGCCGAAAGTACACCCTTGACCTGGCGCAGAGAGGCTTCAACGGTCAGGGCACAGGCTGCACAATGCATGCCTTCGATCAGTACATTGGATTCCCAACACCCCTGGTGGGTGACATCGGGCCGACTGAAAGCAGACCACTCGTCCTGATCGTCCAGCAAAGACTCGGCTTCACTGAGCGTTTGAACACTCCCTGGGCCTGGGTCTCGCGAAATCGCGGAAACAGCGGATGGTGGACTGACAAGGGAGTACGTCATAGTGCGTGAGGGTAAGCGGACAGGAATACAAATTACCTGACATATATCAAGATCAAAGGTAAGTGTAGGGGTATGCTGGCCATTCAATTTTTGAGGAGATCATGCCATGTATGAAAAGATCCTGGTTGCCACAGATGGTTCAAGCCTATCCAAGAAAGCTGTGGTCAGCGCCATTGCGTTGGCGGCCCTGACAGATGCCGCACTTGTGGCCCTGAAAGTGGTGCCGCGTTACCCGCAAAGCTACTTTGAAGGTGGTCTTGCCTTGCAGGCCGCAGAGGTTGGACGGATTGAACAGCAGTGGGCTGACGAAGGCCAGGCGGTTGTTGAAGAGGTCAGAAGACTCGCTGAACTTCAGGGTGTCAAGGCAAAAGCACTGACGATCAAATCTGATGTGGTGTCCGATGCGATCATCGCGGCCGCCAGAAAGCACAAGTGTGATCTGATCGTCATGGCATCCCATGGCCGCAAGGGCGTCAAGCGACTGCTACTGGGAAGCGAAACCCATCAGGTGCTGACCCACTCCCACATCCCGGTACTTGTTTTAAGGTAAAAAGGTGTTCAGACCAATCAGATCAACACTTTAATGCTATCTAACTTGACAAACATTCATTCATCCTGATAGCGATGCCTGATTTCCAGCACGGCGTCCCAGTTGGCAAAAAAAGCATCCACACACTGTGGATCGAAGTGGGTTCCTGAACTGGCCTTGATATGTTCGCTGGCGCGCTCCAGTGACCATGCTTTTTTGTACGGACGTTCAGACGTCAGGGCATCAAACACATCAGCCACCGCAACAATGCGACTGAATATGGGAATGGCGTCACCAACAAGGTTGTTGGGGTAGCCTGTTCCGTCAAACTTTTCGTGGTGATCACGGGCAATTTCGGCACCTGCTTGCAACACCCTGGACTGGCTGCCCTTGAGGATTTCGTAACCAAAGGCCGCATGCCGCTTCATGACCTCAAACTCTTCAGGTGTCAGACGGCCCGGCTTCAGAAGGATATGGTCCGCAATTCCCACCTTGCCAATATCGTGCATTGGGGCCGCCTCCAGCAGCAACTCCTGATCCGCCTTGGGGAGACCCAGTGCCCGCGCAATCAGCTCGGAATAGTTTGCCATCCGCAGAATGTGAGCGCCGGTCTCCGGGTCGCGATATTCAGCAGCTTTGGACAGGCGAATGACTGTTTCGCGTTCACGGCGGACAATTTCCGCCGTGGCCTTTTTTACCTCCTCGGCCAGCCAGGCAGCCCGGTCCGCCAGCGCTTTTCGGCTCGCACCCAGCTGCAGCATATTGTTGGCACGCGCCATGAATTCCACTTTGTCGACGGGCTTGGTCAGAAAGTCGGTTGCGCCAGCGTCCAATGCACGGTATCGGATCTGTTTTTGATCATTGGCGGTGATCATCAGGATCGGCAAGTTTTTCTTGTCCGGCATGGCGCGCAATTGCCCGATGAACTCGATGCCATCAAGACCGGGCATCATGTAGTCACAAATCAGCAAATCAAAATCGTGCTGCTTCGCCCAATCCAGTCCCTGCAGGGCGTCTGCAAAGCAGATTGATTCACAGTCTCCCATACGCTTGATCAGGGCTTGAAACAAGACCAGATTGATTTCAGCGTCGTCAACAATAGCAACTTTGTACGTCATGGCAAGATCAAACTCCTCACCCTACGGGTCACTCTGCCTAATCAAAGAGTCAAATCCATCAGGGTAATTGACTGTACCACTCAGCAAGGGCTATCGCTGTAACACTCGCAACAAAGCGGCAACCTGAACGCCAAGATTGGACAAAAGACTGGAGGCTTGCGCACGAAACGGCACAGGCAATGCCGACTGATCACTACTTGCCAATCGCTCCAGTTCAGCCGCCAACTCCACCGCGGGCTGCGCGCCAAACATGCCCAGGCTTCCCTTCAGGGCATGCGAGGTATTGCGCAGCGATGCGGCATCACCCGACTCAATTGCATGTGTCATGACGGCATGGTCCAGCGGCCATTGCGACACAAAAATGTCCGAGATGATTTCAACCACCTCCTGATCACTCTCACGCAAGGCCAGCGCGTAATCAAAATCCGGCCCGGTTTTCAAGGGGGTGGCAATACCCGCCTCAACCGGGGTGGCTTCCGACGGAGACGCTGGCTCCACGCCATGGGAAAACCGGGCAATCAGGCTTTGCAACTCGGCAATTTCAAACGGCTTGGAAATGTAATCATCCATGCCGGCTTCCAGACAACGATCACGGTCACCCAGCATGGCATTTGCCGTCATGGCAACAATGGGGGTACGCCTGCCCTTTTCATGGGCTCGGTACTGGCGGGTTGCCTCAACGCCATCCATGACCGGCATCATCATGTCCATCAATACCAGGTCAAATGAAGTGCTTGCCAGCATTTCCAACGCCAGTTGTCCATTTTGAGCGATCGCGACGTGGTGACCCCATTTGCTCAGCAGTGCGGTGGCAAGTTTCTGGTTGATCAGGTTGTCCTCGACCAGAAGAATATCCATGGGCTGCATCGCATCGACATTCATCGAACCACGCGAAGGCTGATCAGACGAATTGAGGCTGCCACGCAATAGTCGGCCAATGGCTGTGGCCAGTTCACCCCGGATATAAGGTTTCGTAAGCACACTGACCTGACCGTTGACTCCATCCAGGTTGACCTCGGCTCTCTGCAGGGTCGAACACATCAAAATGACCGGCAGGTCTGTGGCATCGGGCAGCGCCCTGATCTGCCGCACCCTTGTTGCGCCATCCGGGCGCGGCCCTCGCCACGCCAGCATTGCCAGATCAAAAACGGATTTCTGACCGGACTCCACATTCCATGCTGCTGCGGCATCTGACAACGAGTTGAACGTAGTCGTGGCGGCGCCCAGCTCACGCAACATTTGTTCGGTACTGCGGCGGGCCAAAGCGTGTTCCTCAACCAATAAAACCCGCAAACCTGGAAAATCCAAATTGGCAGGATCCGAAGGGTGGACAGTCGGGTCCACGGCCAACTGGAGTACAAAATCGAAACTACTCCCCTGACCAAGCACACTGCTGACCGCTATTTCACCGCCCATCGCGCTGACGAGGCGCGAAGAAATCGACAAGCCCAGCCCGGTTCCACCGAATCGACGCGTGGTACTGCTGTCCTCCTGAGAAAAGGCTTCAAAAATACTTTGCATTTTTTCTGCCGCAATACCCACGCCGCTGTCCGATACGGTGAACCTCAAACAACATACATCAGCATCCTGATGCTCCAGTCCAACCCGCAAGACAACCTCACCCGATTCTGTGAATTTGATCGCGTTACCCACCAGATTCATAAGCACCTGCCGCACACGAACCGGGTCACCCAAAACCGCTGCCGGAATGGCTGGGTCAAGAAAACAAACCAACTCAAGCCCTTTGCCATGGGCAGTCGTTGCCAAAGTCTTTAGTAAATCTCCCACTTCACGACACACATCGAAGGAGATCGTTTCAATCAGCAGCTTCCCGGCCTCGATTTTGGAAAAGTCCAGGATGTCGTTGATCACGCGCAGCAGCGAGTCCGAGGACGACCTGACGATCTCAAGATAACCCCGCTGCTCGTCCGTGAGACTGGTCTCAAGCGCCAGTTCAGTCATGCCGATGACACCGTTCATGGGTGTACGGATTTCATGGCTCATGTTGGCCAGAAAATGTGATTTGGCCTGATTCGCAACCTCGGCGGCATCCTTTGCCCGGCGCAACTCCTCAGAAGCCAGCTTGGACTCAGAGATGTCCGCAAGATAACCATTCCACCGGATTCCACCATCCTGCGCGCGTTTGGGCATGGATTCTCCGTGTACCCAGATGGTCTCGCCGGAGACTTTGTGATGCATACGAAACTCAAGGGAAATTCGTTCACTCTGGCGTGCCGACGCAACAAATGCTGCGGCGAACCGCTCTTGGTCGGCCTCGATGACCTGGTTAAAGAAAACCTCCGCATCGGCCATCACATCGTCCGGTTTTAGCCCGCAGATCTGCTCTGACACCGAACTGCAGAATGGAAAATTCTGCCGTCCATCCGGCCACAGTCGGTACTGGAACACCACCACAGGAATACTCTCGGTCACCTCGCGCAGACGATCACCCGCTTCCTTCAACTGGGTCACATCCTGCCAGATACCGGTATAAACCGTGGACCCGTCCGCCGCGGGCTTGGGCTCAGGGTCAATCTCCGACCGGATCCAGCGGATTTGCCCACCTGGCAAACCAATCCGGTAATCACCTTGCCATGACTCCCGTTTGGCTCCGGCCTCCAGTACGCCGTGGAAACAGCGAGCACGGTCGTCCTCAACAATCTGTGCAAACGCGATGCTTCCATCGGCCAGCAGGGCTGACTCGTCAAGCCCCCGGATTTCGGCAAGGCGCTCGCTGACGAAGGTATACCGAACCCTCCCGTGGCCCACTTCGCACTGAAACACCACACCCGGAACTGCATTGGTGATGCGGCGCACCCTGCTTTCGGCCTCGGCGATCGTCGCCTGCATTTGTTTACGTGCCGTGATGTCGGTCCGAATGGCAATAAACTGCTCAGGCACACCGCGATCATCCAGCAAGGGCACGATGGTGGCCTGAACCCAGTAAAGACGACGGTCACTGGCCTGATTACAAATCTCGCCGTGCCAGACTTTGCCCGCCAGGATTGTCTGCCAAAGATGGGCGAAGTACGCCCTTGGCTGAATCCCTGAGTTGACCAGCCGGTGGGTCTGCCCGATCAGAGTTGAGCGGGGGTAGCCGCTGATTTCGCAGAACTTGTCATTGGCATAGGTGATCACACCCGCCAGATCAGTGATACTGACAATCGCATGCTGGTCCAGTGCAAACTTCTGTTTGGCCAGATCGGACAAGGCCGCCTGCAAATCACGTTGACTGATTTCCCGCTGGTTCACCAGCTCCGACATCAGCTGGGACATCGACTCAAGGCTGTCATCCAGCGGCGCGGACATGTCCACATCTACATATTGCATCAGGCTGCTGGCCGTTTCACGCAAAGACTCAATGGCTCTTGTGCGGCTGTCAAGCTCAAGGCGCAATCGGTCATTGGTATGTGACAGCTCCACCGAGCTCAGCTGCAGACTTCGCGTCTTGAGTTCAAGGTCACGGTCGCTTTGGGTGTAGGCTTCTTCGACATGCAGGAAAAAACCCTGCAAACCAGCCAGGAGTTTGGCAGCCGGTGCCGAAACAGCACCGCTGTTGCCCAACGCTGACAATTCCGCCAGCACAGCGGGCAGTTGTGCCTCTTCGACGCCCAGAAGACGACGTGTCTGACGGAGCAGCAGCTTGTGCATCACGCTAAAGGTCAGGTGCCAGTCGCAGCCGTTTACTCTGCAAGGCAGGTGATCGTCATGGTCTGATTGTGCAATCGGCAGGACAAATCCGACGAAAGCGGACTGATCTCGCCGTAAGAGTAAAACCCTGTCAGCACCGAGCCCTGACTCAACACTTCAGCAACCGCCTCAACCTCTTCTTCAACCCTACCGCCCATCACCAGTTTGCGCCCGACACAACTGACCAGCAACGCCAGGCTGTCACCACCCTCTTGTGAAGGAAGGTGTGCCGATAGTGCCGCCGTCTGTGCGCCAGCGATCAGCGCCGGTGTGCTGGCATGCATCAGACGTAAATAACCGTTGTTCACGATGTCTCCTGCCAATGTCAGACTGCCGGTAACTTCATCAACACCCAAAATGGTGCGCAGCAAGCCCATGTCCTGATGTTGATCATCGAGCATGGCAAAAGGAAACAATAAGCCCGATGCGGGCAAATCGCGGGCATGGTCACCAAGGTAACGTTTGTAGACGTCAAGCGCCGGTTCGCCGTCAAGCTCGTAGAGCAGGTTGTCTACACAACGTGTGACCTTACGCGCCGGGCCAAACGGTTCCCAGCCACCAAAGGAGCCGTGCGAAACCTGCAGACGATCACCGTAAAACCCGATACATGCGATCTGATCGTTGAAAACGCCCTTGCTGGTCAACACATAGGTTTGCCGGAACGCCGCGTCGTCACCCGCAAGGCCCCCGGTAATCAGCACCTTTGGCCCCAGCACTGCGGTCATCCCGGCAATCATCTGGCTGCCATTGATGGCAACACCCTGCCCCAGCACCAACACCGAACGTAAGTCTTTTGCGGGCAATTGCTCGGCCAATGCCTGGCCCGCCAAAAACGACGCTTGCATGTCACTCAACACGGCGCTGGCCACCTCCAGACGAGTGTGCTGGAAATGTATGGCGGTGACGACACAACCACCATCACTGACCCCCTGACCGGAGATTTCGCCCGCCGTGGTGCAGCCGAGGTGGATCGCCTGTGCGCACCGCGCCTGCAGCAGCGGTGCCACTTTTCGCAGCCAGTCGGCACCACCAAAAACCAGCACCAGTTGCGGGTCAACAGCACTGATGGCGTCGACGGCCAGTCCAAGTGCCTCGTGGCTCATCAAAACTTTCTGAACAATCTTCATGCTGTCTCCTCTTCGATGGACTATTGTTGTCGAAACTCTACTTGGTTTCGATCGGGGCAAGCCGACTTCTCAGCAAATTCTTTTGTACCTTGCCCATGCTGTTGCGTGGCAACTCGTGTGTGATGTGACATTGTTTGGGCACCTTGAAGTTGGCCAGCGTGGCCTTGAGTTGTGCCAGGATCAGCGAAGGCTCCAGACTGGCACCCGGTCTGGGCACCACCACGGCGACACCCACCTCACCAAAATCCGCGTCGGCAATGCCAACCACGGCACTTTCGGCAACGCCCGGCAGTGCGTTGATATACCCCTCGATTTCAGCCGGGTAGACGTTGTAGCCGCCGCTGATGATCAGGTCTTTGCTGCGCCCGACAATCGTCACGTAGCCATCGGGCGCTTGCCAGCCAACGTCGCCGGTGCGAAAAAAACCGTCTGCGGTAAATTCTTCAGCAGTTTTCTCAGGCATGCGCCAGTAACCGACGAAAACGTTGGGGCCCCGTACTTCGATGCCACCAATGTCGCCATGCTTCAGTTGCTGGCCCGGTTCGCTCACCACCCGCAATTGCACGCCGGGCAGCGGCAGACCCACGGTACCACCGCGGCGCTCACCGATGTAGGGGTTGGAGGTCAGCATCACTGTCTCGCTCATGCCGTAACGCTCAAGGATCGTATGGCCCGTGCGCTGCTGCCATCGCTGGAATGTATCCATCAGCAATGGCGCAGAGCCCGATACAAACAAACGCATCGACCTGGCGGCCGCCGAACTCAGGCCCGGGTCGGCGAGCAGCCGCACATACAAGGTCGGCACCCCCATAAAAACCGTCGCCTGCCCCAGCTTGGCGATGATCCAGTGCGGGTCGAAGCGGGCACACCAAAGCATCTTGCTGCCATTGAGCAAGGCACCATGAATCGCCACAAACAGGCCATGCACATGAAAAATCGGCAGCGCGTGGATCAGCACATCGCCCCCCTGCGCTGGACTGCGCCAGCCCCAGAAATCCTTGAGGACGCGTGCATTGCTAAGCATGTTGCCATGCGTCAGCATCGCTCCTTTCGAGCGCCCGGTGGTGCCACTGGTGTAAATGATGACTGCCACCTGATCGGCGTGGCGGGGCACCACAACGTGGTGGGCACCACCGTATACCGCCCGTTGTAACAGGGTGCCGGTGCGGTCTTCATTCAAAGTGAAGACCCACGCGGTGCCCGCCTGAAAGGCCAGTTTGCTGACCCAGCCAAAGTTCTGCGCGCTGCACACCACCACGGCGGGTTCGGCGTTGCCGATGAAGTAGGCCATCTCGGCGCTTTGGTAGGCGGTATTGAGTGGCACATAGACCAAGCCGGCGCGTAACACTGCAAGATAAAGCGTCAGCGCTTCAACCGACTTTTCAACCTGAACCAGAATTCGTGCATCGGCTGGCAAACCCAGCGACTGCAAATAATTGGCCAGCATCGCGCTGCCACGATCCAGATCGCGCCAGGTGTAAAACAAGCCGCTTTCGGTTTCTACAGCGGTGCTTTCCAGATCTGCCGGAAACGCCTGGCGCAAGGCTGTATATACATTAGAGGAAGGGCTGGGCATGGGCACTTATTCCTGGGGAGATGGCTGCAAATGGCGGGCGCGGCGTCAAAAGGCCGGTGGACGTTTATCTAGAAAAGCGCTGATGCCTTCGCGGTGCTCGGTGTGGGTTGCATAGGCGTAGGCATCGGCACCTGGCAAATCGGTTGGCTCATTAGTTGTAGCATTCTGTGCTTGATTCATATGGTCTAGAACCCAATTTTTCCTGCGAAAGGTCTGTTTGTTCAGGCGTGCTGCCAGCGGCGACAGCGCCAGCATACGCAGCAGCGTGGCATGCGTGTGCTCTGCCAGTGCCTCATCGGCCACCACTCTGGTCAGGAAGCCGCGTGCCAGCATCTCCGGTGCCGAGAGCACCGCCGCCTCCAGCAACATCTGGCGCGCCGTGGTTTTGCCCACCTCGGCGCTCACCAGCGCCGCCTCTTGCGGGGCCATCGGAAATCCCAGCCGGGCAATGGGTGCCCCAAAATGCGCGCCCGCGGCCGCCAGGCGAATGTCGCAGCAGCTGGCAATTTCCAGGCCGGCGCCCATGCAGTTGCCACGAATCTTGGCCAACACCGGCAGGTCGCAGTCCAGAATGGCCTGCAGCGCACCCCAAACGTCCTGCTCGTGGAATTCACGCAAGCTGGCCGGATCAAACCGAAACTGCGGGTACTCTGAAATATCACCGCCCGCGCAAAAATGGGCACCGGTGCCGGTCACCACCACACAACGCAAACCAGGGTCCTGCGCAATGGCCTCAAACACCGACTTGAGTTCGCACCACATGGCTCGTGACATGGCGTTAAAGCGCTTCGGGTTGTGCAGCGTGACCCTCGCCACGGCCTGCTGACACTGCAGCTTAATACACTCCGACATACGTCACCGTTCGTTTCGTAACTACCGTACTCATAGCTATCTAACCATACTTATAAAGGGCTTGAGGCTCATTTGTCTTGAACTTTGTGTTGTTGGGCGGCCCACAACCAAAGACCTGCGCCGCCCACCACCATCGGAATGCACAGCCACTGCCCCATGCTCAAGCCCATACTGAGCAAACCCAGATGGGCGTCGGGCTCGCGAAAGTACTCGGCAATAAAGCGAAACACGCCGTAGCCCAACAAAAAAGCCGCTGCCACCTGACCCGGCGCGCGCGCTTTGCGGGCATACAACCACAACAGAACAAACAAGAGCATACCTTCGAGCAAAAACTGGTACACCTGCGACGGGTGCCGTGGCAGGTCACCCGCCCCCCGAAACACCATGCCCCACGGCAAGTCCGGGCTGGCCAGGCGACCCCACAGCTCGCCGTTGATGAAGTTGCCCACCCGCCCCATCGCCAACCCGGTAGGCACACAAGGCGCGACAAAGTCGGCAACCTGCAACAACGGGCGTTTGCGCGACCAGGCGAACCAGATTTCCGCAACCACCACACCGATCATGCCACCATGAAAACTCATACCGCCCTGCCATACGGCGAACACCTCCAACGGATGTGCCAGGTAGTACCCCGGTTTGTAAAACAGGCAATAACCGATGCGCCCGCCGAGCACCACGCCGACGACACCCAGAAACAGGATATCTTCCACATCGCGCCGAGTCCATGCCAGCGACCCGGTGAATGAGGCAAAGGGCTGGTGTCGCAAGCGCCGGTTGCCCAGCCACATGAAAAGGCCAAAAGCAGCCAGGTAGGTCAGACCATACCAGTGCACCGCGACAGGTCCGAGTTGCAGGGCGACTGGGTCAATTTGAGGATGTATCAACATGGTGCGTGATTGTGCAACACCACTCAGCCGACTGGGTTTCGATTGCAATTTCCCTGTCAGTGACAAGCCAAAGGGCGTATGTGCTACCTTCGCAGCCCTTTGGGTAACGCGTTGAACGTGGGAGTGATGGCGTGAAAAAACTGTTTCTGTTCTGGAGTTTACTGATGATGCTGGCAAACCTGCATGCAGCGCCCGTGGTAGCGGAGGGCTATTCGCATGTGAAATCCGTGGGAGACATTCAAGAATACACCCTGAAATCCAATGGATTGCAGGTCTTGCTGTTGCCCGACCATGCCAGCCCAACGCTGACGTTTATGGTGACCTACCGGGTCGGCTCACGCAACGAGGTGACCGGCACCACCGGAGCCACCCACATCCTGGAACACCTGATGTTCAAGGGCACCAGGAATCGTCCCAACAGTTCGAGCAATAACGTCAAACAACTGCTTGAGCGCACGGGCGCGCGCTACAACGCCTCCACCTGGCTGGACCGCACCAACTACTACGCCAACCTTGGCAGTGAGCATCTGGCCACGATCATTGACATGGAAGCCGACCGCATGCGCAACCTTTCACTGGACGATGCCGATCGCCAGGCAGAGATGACGGTGGTTCGCAACGAATACGAGCAAGGTGAAAATTCGCCGTTTCAGGCGCTCTATAAAGAGATTTTTTACGCTGCCTTTGTGGCACACCCCTACCACCACAGCACCATTGGCCACCGCAGCGACATCGAGAAGGTCAGCATCGAGAAGCTTCGCGAGTTCTACGACACCTTTTACTGGCCCAACAATGCCACTGTGACGTTGGTCGGTGACTTCCAGCCGCAGCAAGCGCTGGCACTGATCAAGAATGCCTTCGGGGTCTATCCCAGGTCACCCAAACCCGTCCCAGCGCTGTACACCGAAGAGCCAGCCCAAGGCGGGCCGCGTCGGGTGAGTGTCAAGCGCCCTGGGCAGTTGGGGCTGGTGGCCATTGCGCACAAAATTCCCCAGGCAACCCATGCTGATTTTGCGGCGCTGAGTCTTCTCAGTGCCGTCCTGACCGATGGCAAGAACAGCCGTCTCTACAAGGTGTTGACCGACAAAAACCTCACCACAGGTGTCAGCGGATTCCCCGGCTTTAATGCCGACCCCAGCCTGCACCTTCTGTTCTTGCCCATGGCACCGGGAGCCAGTCACGAGCAGGTGGAAAAAATTGCGCTTGAGGAGATTGAGCGCCTTAAGAAAGAGGGTGTTTCCGAGGCTGAACTACAGGCGGCCATTGCCAAGTCGCTGGCCAGCACGGCGTTTGACCGCGACGGCTCTTTCGCCATTGCCGGCAATCTGAACGAGGCGATCGCAGCGGGCGACTGGTCTCTTTACTACAGCATCGATGAGGCCGTGCGCAAGGTCACGCAGTCCGATATCCAGCGGGTAGCACGACAGTATTTTAACGAAGACCAAAGCACGACGGGCTGGTTTGTCCCGACCAACCCGGCCGGCACAGCACTGACAGTACCGCTTGCAGCCACTGCGCTGTTGGCGGACATTGGCCCTAACTATTACCGTACACCCGGCCTGTCTGAAATTGGCCCACACGCGGCCCAAAGCGCTGACGCTGGCAGCGGGCCGGTGTCCAGTGCCGTTCGTATTTCGGCCAAAGCCCAACGCAGCAAGGTCGCGGGCATTGACCTGATCACTTACGCGACAGGTGTCAAAGACGTCGTGACCCTGCGTGGCGCGCTGCCCGCAGGACGAGCCCAAGCGAAGAGCAATCCGGCGCTTGCCGCACTCACCTCCATGCTGCTGGACAAGGGCACGCAGAAACAGGACAAGTTTGCCATCGCCCAACGCCTGGAGGCAGTCGGTGCCAGCCTGCATTTCTCGGCAGGGGTCGATACGCTGGACATCAGCGCCAAATGTCTTAAAAAAGACCTGCCCCTGGTGCTGAGCCTGATGGCTGAGCAGCTACGCATGCCAGCGCTTGATGCCGAAGAGCTAGCCAAGGCCAAAAAACAGCTTGTGGGTGGCATCAAGCGCAGCCAGGAAAACACCGACTACCGGGCCGCTGACGCCTTTACCCGTTTGATTTACCCAGTGGGTCACCCCAATCGCCAGAGCGACCCTGGGGCCTTGCTAGCGGCGATCGAGTCGGTCCAGCCCGATGACGTGCGAGCCTTTCACAAAGCCCACTATGGTCCCGGTCACATGATTTTGGTGGCGGTGGGTGACTTGACCAACAGCGACCTGGCGGACGAGGTCACACGCGCCTTTGCTGGCTGGCAGGGTGGTAGCGCTCCGGTACGCAACACGCAGGCGCTGACGTTGAGCGAACCCAAAGTCGAAAACGTGCAAGTTAACGGAAAAACCAGCGTTTCAGTTTTGTTGGGGCAAGCCAGCGGGCTGGGTCACCAGCATCCGGATGCCATGGCGCTGCGTGTGGCCACGGCCATTCTGGGTAGCGGCTTCACCGGGCGACTGATGGCCAATGTACGCGACAAGGAAGGTTTGACCTATGGTGTGAGCGCCAGCATGGGCAACGACAGCTTTAACCAGGGAGATTGGCGCATTACGGCCAGCTTTGCACCTGCCTTGCTTGAGAAAGGACTGGCCTCAACGCACCGCCAACTCAACCTTTGGTATCAGCAAGGGGTGACAGCCGATGAAATCGCGTCACGCAAGACCAATCTGGTGGGTTCGTTCCAGGTGGCGCTGTCTACCACCGACGGGCTGGCCAGCACACTGCTGGCAGCCGTTGAACGTGGTTACCCGCTGTCGTGGGTGGACGATTACCCGGCACAGATTCGAGCACTGACCGACTCGCAGATCAACCTGGCGATCAAGACTTATCTGCAGCCCAAGAATATGGTACTGATCCAGGCTGGCAGCCTCGACGGTGTCAAGCACTGACAGCGGTCGATACCGATTGTGAATCGACCCTTAAGCCGCCTGGATATCCTGCGGCGGTGCTGCAAAACGTCGCGCCCACCAGCGCGGCAGGTTGTCCAGGTAGGTGTAAAGCACCGGCACCACCACCAATGTCAAAAGGGTGGAGGTAATCAGGCCACCAATGACGGCGCGCCCCATCGGCGCTTGTGACTCACCACCCTCACCGGCACCGATGGCCATCGGCAGCATGCCAAAAATCATCGCCAGGGTGGTCATGATGATCGGGCGCAGCCGCACCTGACCTGCGTTGCGCACAGCATCAAACTGGCCCATGCCGGCGCGCTGCGAATGGTTGGCAAAGTCCACCAGCAAGATCGCATTTTTCACCACCAGACCCATCAACATGATGAATCCGATCACCGAGAACAGATTCAGCGTCGACCCCGTTACAAGCAGCGCTGCCATGACCCCAGCCAACGTAAACGGCAATGAGGCCATGATGGCCACCGGCTGCAGGAAACTGGCAAATTGGGATGCCAGAATGAAATAGATAAACACCACGGCCAGGCCGAGTGCCACCAGTGCGGCACCCCCGGCTTCGGCGTTTTGCTCGGCCTCACCTTTGATGTCAAACCGGTAACCCGGCGGCAGTGTGATGGCCTTGACCGCTGCGGTAACCTCTTTGGCCGCATCTCCGGTAGGTCGACCCTCGACGTTGGCATAAATGCCCACACGCCGCTCCAGGTCCTGACGCTTGATCACTTGCGGGCTGCTGGCCGGTACAAACTCGACCACCTGGCGCAGCGGCACCATCACCGGCGCGCCAGTGGCATCGAGCCGACCTGTGGCAATAAACAGATCGCCCAGATCTGCCAGACGCTGACGTCCGGAGACCGGCAATTGCACGTTGACCTCGTAGTTTTGCCCGTCGGGTGCCAGCCAGGTGCTGACCTGGTCACCATTCACCAGCGGGCGCAGGGCGGTGCCGATTTGCTCCAAAGACAAGCCCAGGTCACTTGCCACGGCCTGGTTGACCTTGATGATCACCGCCGGGTTGGCCGCCTGCAGGCTGTGCTCCAGATCCACCACCCCTTTGACTGCACCAATTTTCGCCATGATGCCATCGAGCAGTTGGGGTAGCTCTGCCGAAGCGGGGCCAATCAGATTGATCCAGATTGGCTTGTTGAATCCCACCGACAGTTCAATGCCGGCAATCCGTTTGAGCCGTTCACGCACCGATTTTTCAACCTCTGTTTGTGGTTGGCGACCGGTTTTCTTGGCGTCAGTCAGCTTGACCAACAACTCCGCCTCGTTGCGATTGCCACCACCCACCGTGGTACTGATCAGGTCGATCTCGGGGAAGTCGCGGATCGCTGCCTCGACCTGGCGGATCTTGCCGTCTGTGTAGCTCAAACTGGAGCCTACAGGTGTCTTGACCTTGAGCGAAAACACTCCCTGGTCCGCCTTGGGCATAAATTCACCACCCACCAATGGCACCAGGCCAAGGCTGCCGATAAATATCAGTCCGGCCACCGCCAATGTGGTCTTGCGCCGCCGCAAACAGCGGTTGAGCAGACGCCCATACACCTGATGCAACCAGTCCACCCGATGTTCCACTGCTTCCATCAACCGCCCCAACCAGGGCGCCTTGGCAAAACGTGTTGCCACCGGGTCTTTCCAAACCGACGAAAGCATGGGGTCCAGTGTGAAGCTGACAAAAAGTGACACCAGTACCGCCACCGTCACGGTGATGCCAAACTGGAAAAAAATGCGTCCAATGATGCCACTCATGAACGCCACAGGAATAAACACGGCACAAATCGCCAGCGTGGTGGCCAGCACCGCCAAGCCAATCTCTTCCGTGCCGTCGCGTGCCGCATCCAGATGGCTTTTCCCCATGCCCACATGGCGCACGATGTTCTCGCGCACCACAATGGCATCGTCAATCAGCAAGCCAATGCACAGCGACAAGGCCATCAACGTCACCGCATTGATCGTGAAGCCAAACGCGTACATCGCAATGAAGGTTGACAAGACCGAGATGGGCAAGGTCACACCCGTGATGACGGTACTGCGCCATGAGTGCAAGAACAGGAACACTATCAGGATGGTCAACAAACCACCCTCTATGATGGTGTGTTTGACCGCATTCAGCGAGCTTTTGACATAACTGGCGTTTTCTGAAATCGCGCGGATCTCAACCTCAGGTGGCAATTGCTGCCGCAACTTGTCAACGGCCTGGTCCAGTTCGTCAGCAACGGCAACCAGATTGGCGTCCTGGGTCTTGAAGATACCAATGGTGAGCGCGGGTTCACCGTTCACCCGGGCGATCGAGTCTTCTTCACGCTCGCCATCGGTAACCTGCGCGACTTGCTCCAGCAACACCGGCACTCCGGCGCGGCGCGCCACAATGATCTTGGCAAAAGACTCGACACTTTTGAGTTTGCCCTCGATGCGCACCAGTTGCTCCTGGGTATCGGCTCTAAGGCTTCCAGCGGGCATGTCCTGATTGACCGCACGAATCGCGCCTAGGACCTCATCAATGCCGATCTGGTAGGCCAGCATTTGCTGCGCCTTGAGCTGGATCTGCACCTGGCGCTGCACGCTCCCCCCCACACTCACCTGCCCAACGCCAGACACGCCCTGCAGCCGCTTGACAATTTGCTGGTCGGTCAAGGTCGACAGCTCACGCAGGCTGCGAGTCTTGGACATCACTGCGTAGGTGGAAATGGGCTCTGCCCCATCAAACTGGCCCCGCACAATCAAAGGATCTTTGGCGTCCTTGGGGAAGGACGGGCGCAATTGCGCCACCTTGTCGCGCACATCCTGCACCGCCTTGGTCATGTCGGTGCTCAGCTCAAACTCAACCCACAACTCGCCGCGCCCCTCAAAAGCGTTGCCATACAGGGTGCGGATGCCGGTGATAGTGTTAACCGCCTCTTCCATTGGTTTGACCAGATCGGCTTCGACCTGCTCGGGCGATGCACCAGGGTAGCGCACCTGAAGCCAGACGCCTGGCACCTGCACGTCTGGCATTTGTTCCACACCCAGCCGGGTGTAAGAAATAATGCCCAGCAGCATCAGCGCCAGCATCACCATGGTGGCAAAAACAGGCTGGTTAATACTGGTTTTAGTGATCCACATACGCTGCTTTCAGGAGGCAACGGGCGCTGCTGGCATGACCACCAGTGTGCCCACCTTGAGCCCCGCCATGCGGATGCGTACCACGGTCGCCCCAACCGCCAACCCGCTGCTGACCTCAGCCAGGCCGCCAGACTCGTCCCTGAAACCGAGTCGCACCGCCTGCTTGGCCAGCTTGCCGTCTTGTATGGCAAACACATAGCTTTGCCCAGCCTCTTCAAACACCGCACTCAAAGGCACCACCGGTGCGCTGGCCGACTGCGACACCGTCACCGCCCCTTGGGCAAACATGCCGCCGCGCAAACTCGCATCGGCATTGGGCACCGAGACAAAAAGTTTAATGGCACGTGAGCCGGGCTCCGTCATCGGGTTGATGCGCTCAACCTTGCCATGAAACTGACGCCCACCAAACCCATCAACCGAAAACTGCACGCCCTGCCCCGGTGTGATTTGTGCCACGTCTGACGCCGGCACCGTGGCGTCAAGCTCCAGGCGCGACAAGTCCACCAGTTGAAACATGGGCGCATCGGGCGCCAAGCGTTCACCCCCATTGACCAGGCGTTTGGCCACCACGCCCGACATCGGTGCGCGCACCACTGCATCGGCAATACTCTGGCGCGCCAATTTCACCTGGGCATCAGCCCACTGCACCGCCGCCTGCGCCGCATGGTAGGTGCTTTGCAATTGATCGAAGGCGTTTTGCGAGATAAAGTTTTGTTTGAGCAGCGTTTGATTGGTGTCGCGGTTGCGCGCAGCAATGTCCAGCCGGGCGCGGCGCTCCGCTTGGTCGGCCAGGGCGGCCTCCAGGCGTGAGCGGGCGTCGGTGGTTTCCATGTCGGCCAGGATCTCGCCCTGTCGCACCGCCTGCCCTTCACGCACCAGCACCCGCTGCACCTCACCACTCACGCTGGCCTTGACCGTGGTCTGGGTGGTGGGGGCGAGCGAGCCACTGATGGCAATGCGATGCGCCAACGGCTGCGCCACCACCCGGGCCACGTCGCCAGGGGCAAACTCAAGCGTTACCGGGGCGCTCTCCTTCTTGCCAGCCTCGTCAGCCTTGGCCGCACCGTTTTTGGTATAAAAAAACGTGCCGGCACCCGCCACCAGCAACAGCGCCAGCGCACCCAGCCACACGGGCAGGCGCCGCCGAGCGGGGGTGATTCGATTGGTTTGTGAACTTGCGGTCATGTCGTTAAATAATGAAAGTACAGTTGGGGCGGTTAGGGGTGGCCCGGCAGGTTAACTCAATCGACGGTATCTTGCACGCGGCCGCCTGACCAGCACGGTGCGACAGACGGCAGCCACGCCGGCACAAACGGCAGCCCGTGTGGATAGTCGGAAAAACTGCCTGGCGGTCCGCCCCCTTTCGCCTCACAACGCGGAGGGCCGTGCCGAAGTGCAAGGCAGCTCTTTTAGGCGATTTTTGTCTCTAGCCCTTTTAAATAAAGCGCTAGCAGCTATGATTAATGTATCGCCCATGCAGGCCGACAACAGCGCAGCGCTCAATCACCGAGCAAAGACAGATCGCGCACCGCGCCCTTGTCAGCCGACATCACCAATTTTGCATAGGCCTTGAGCGCACTTGAGACCTTGCGCGGGCGCGGCTTGGCGGGTTTCCAGCCGATAGCGTCTTGCGCGACCCGGCGTTGCGCGAGTTCATCCTCAGACACCAGCACGTTGACGCCGCGGTTGGGGATGTCGATGCGGATGCGATCACCATCGCGCACCAAGCCGATGGCGCCACCGGCAGCCGCTTCGGGCGAGGCGTGGCCAATCGACAGGCCCGACGTACCTCCAGAAAAACGTCCGTCGGTCAGCAGCGCACAGGCTTTGCCCAAGCCCTTGGACTTGATGTAGCTGGTCGGGTAGAGCATCTCCTGCATGCCGGGCCCCCCCTTGGGGCCCTCGTAGCGCACGATCACCACGTCACCTGCCTTGACCTTGTCAGCCAGAATATGTTCGACGGCCTCGTCTTGCGACTCAACCACATGTGCCGGCCCCTCAAACACCAGCAGTGCATCGTCCACACCGGCGGTCTTCACCACACAGCCATTCAGAGCAATGTTGCCGTACAGCACCGCCAGCCCGCCTTCTTGCGAAAACGCGTGTGTGCCTGACCGAATCACCCCCTGCGCCCGGTCCACGTCCAGACTGGGCCAGCGGGCGGCTTGGCTAAACGCCACCTGGGTAGGCACACCGCCGGGTCCGGCGCTGTAAAAGTGCTTCACCTCGGCGCTGGGCTGGCGCGCCAGGTCCCACTTGTCCAATGCGTCCTTCATGGTTTTTGCATGTACCGTCGGCACATCGGTATGCAGCTTGCCAGCCCGGTCCAGTTCACCCAAAATGGCCATGATGCCGCCGGCGCGGTGCACGTCTTCCAGGTGCACCTTGGGCGAATTTGGCGCCACCTTGCACAGCTGCGGCACCCCGCGCGACATGCGATCGATGTCGGCCATGGTGAAGTCAATGCCCGCCTCTTGCGCAATCGCCAGGATGTGCAGGATGGTATTGGTCGAGCCGCCCATGGCAATGTCAAGCGCTATGGCATTCTCAAACGCCTTGAATCCCACCGAGCGTGGCAGCACCGTGGAGTCGTCCTGCTCGTACCAGCGCTGGCACAACTCGACAATCAAATGCCCGGCACGCTTAAACAATTGCTCCCGGTCGGCGTGGGTGGCCACCACTGTGCCATTGCCAGGCAGCGCCAGGCCCAGCGCTTCGGCCAGGCAGTTCATGGAATTCGCGGTGAACATGCCTGAACACGATCCGCAGGTTGGGCAGGCCGAGCGCTCCACCTCGGCCACGGTTTCATCCGACACACTGGCATCCGCCGCCATCACCATGGCATCGATCAAATCGAGCTTCTTGATCTCAAAAGTTTGCGTGGTCGGGTTCAGCAGCCGGGTTTTGCCAGCTTCCATCGGCCCGCCCGACACAAACACGACGGGAATATTGATACGCATCGCCGCCATCAGCATGCCCGGGGTAATCTTGTCGCAGTTGCTGATACACACCATGGCATCGGCACAGTGCGCATTGACCATGTATTCCACGCTGTCAGCAATGATGTCGCGGCTGGGCAGTGAATACAGCATGCCATCATGTCCCATGGCAATGCCGTCGTCCACCGCAATGGTGTTGAACTCCTTGGCTACGCCGCCAGCGGCTTCAATCTCGCGCGCCACCAGCTGACCCAAGTCCTTCAAATGCACGTGGCCAGGCACAAACTGAGTGAATGAGTTGACCACAGCAACGATGGGTTTGCTGAAGTCGCCATCTTTCATACCGGTAGCACGCCACAAAGAGCGGGCACCCGCCATATTGCGGCCGGCGGTCGAAGTTTTTGAGCGGTAAACGGGCATGGTCGGGACTGTCAAAAAATGGTTGTATGACTTGAAGAACGCGCTGGATTATGGCCTACCAAACAAAAATCTGGTGCCATCAGGGTCGTCCCAAATCAACGTTTGCGCTTGGCAAAGTTGGCATCAAGAGCCGCTTTGGTGCGCGCGCGGCGGTCATCTCGCCGCTTGTTGTCGCGCTCCATGGCTTTTCGCTTGGTATAGCCGGTGTTGTCGGCCCAGGTCCACCATGCCACCGCCGCGGCAAATGGCGACAAGACCAGCCACCACGACCACTGGGCAACAACCCCCCAGGCCAGGTACTTCAACACCAGCAAGATCAGCCCCAAACCCAGTAAGTACATAGTCGCTCCAGTGGTTAACAGCCAGCGCCATCGGTTAACTGGCCATCTTCTCTACAATGCCAAGCAGGCACTCTAACCCATTCCAAAAGGACAACCCCATGAAACGCCTGTTGCTCGCCCTGCTGTCCACCACCGTGGGCATCACCTCGGCGCTGGCTGACGCCGACCTGGCCAAGAAGAAGAACTGCCTGGCGTGTCATGCAGTGGACAACAAAGTGGTTGGCCCGGGTTACAAGGAGATCGCCAAGAAGTATGCCGGGCAGGATGCATCCGGCAAATTGGCAGGCAAAATTCGCCAAGGCGGCGCGGGTGTCTGGGGTGTGGTGCCCATGCCTGCCAATCCCCAGGTCAATGAGGCTGAGGCCAAACAATTGGCGAGCTGGATATTGACGCTGAAATAAGCGGGTCAGTCGCTCAAATCACCACGGGCTCCGGCTCAAGCAGAATTCCGAATCGCTCATAAACGCTGGTCTGAATCGCCTTGGCCAGTGTCATCACCTCACCACCTGTGGCGGCATTCTGACCATCCACTGCACCACGGTTGACCAGTACCAACGCCTGCTTTTCATAGACACCCGCCTGACCCACCGATTTACCACGCCAGCCGCAGGCGTCAATCAGCCAGCCTGCCGCGAGTTTGAAACTGCCATCAGGCAGGGGATAGAACACCAGCTCAGGGTCGCGGGCAATGATGTCCGCACACTGTTCGGCGCTGACCATGGGGTTTTTGAAAAAACTGCCCACATTACCGACCACGGCTGGATCAGGTAATTTGGCGCGCCGAATATCACAGATCCAGTCAAACAACATTTGCGCCGAGGGTTGCATGCCATCCACTTCCTGCATCCGGCGTTCAATATCGGCATACCCCAGCACGGCTTTCCAGATTTTAGGCAGAGCAAACCTGACGCGTAGAACCAGTGCCCTGTTTTTTAGTCCAATCGCCTTCTGACCCATATCTGGATTAGCTGAACTGCTATGCTTAAAGACAGAGTCCCGGTAACCAAAAGCACATTGCGCTGCATCCAGCGTAAACACAGCACCGGTTTGAAGGTCGATCGCATCCAGGGACTCAAACCGGTCCTGCAGTTCCACGCCGTATGCGCCAATGTTCTGCACGGGTGCAGCACCCACCGTGCCCGGAATCATTGCCAGGTTCTCCAGTCCGGGCCAGCCTTGATGGAGCGTCCAGGCGACAAAGCTGTGCCAGCATTCACCCCCACCGGCCTCAACAATATAGTCCCGGGGAGTCTCGGTGACCAAGCGTCGTCCCATCACCTCCACTTTCAGTACCAGAGGCTTGAGGTCGCCGGTCAGCACAATATTACTGCCGCCGCCCAGAACCAACTTGTCATGGTTGGCCCACATCGGATCGGCCAGCACGGCCAGCACATCAGCTGCATCGGCAATACGCACCAAGTGATTTGCACGCGCCACAATATGAAAGCTGTTGAGCGCCTGAAGCGGAACGTTTTTCTGAACTAACATGGCGGCATTGTCGCCTGACCGGTACCGGCGCTGATCCTTTTCCCCCCAGTGCGCTGTGACCGGCGCGCCCTGCCCCAACCTGTGAATTGCCCATGCCATCTTTTGATACCGTTTGTGAAGCCAATATGGTCGACGTCAAACACGCTGTCGAAAACACCGCCAAAGAAATTGGTACCCGTTTTGACTTCAAGGGGACACCTGCCGCCGTCGAACTCAAGGACAAAGAGATCACACTGATCGGTGATGCTGACTTCCAGCTCACCCAGATTGAGGACATCCTGCGCAACAAACTGACCAAACGCAACGTGGATGTGCGTTTTCTGGACAAAGGTGATGTCCAGAAGATGGGTGGTGACAAGGTCAAGCAGGTGATCAAGGTGCGCGACGGTATCGAAACCGAACTTGGCAAGAAAATCCAGCGCCTTGTCAAGGACAGCAAACTCAAGGTGCAAGCGGCCATCCAGGACGGAAAACTCCGGGTCTCCGGCGCCAAGCGCGATGACTTGCAGGGTGCCATGGCGTTGATCCGCAAGGAGATTGCCGATATCCCGCTGAGCTTTGACAACTTTCGCGATTGACGACCTGAATTCTGGCAGACCAGCCACATTGCGACCATGGCCCTGATCGTCAAGAACGAAAACGAATACGAGGATCTGCTGGGATTGTGGTCGGACCTGGAGTCCGGCTTGGGTCTGCTGCTGAGCCACCCGAGCAGCATTCAGGAGTTGCGTCAGCGTGTGGAGCAGTACGATCACTGGATGCAGGACCTGCTGATGCACGATCCCGATGTCGGTCTGTATTTGCTGTTTCAGCTGGCCATCATTTCTCCCGTGGGCTACAGCGCCTCACATTCGTTGGTCTGTGCCGTTTTGTGCCACCTGATCTCGGTCGAATACGCTCTACCTGAGGGAGAGCGAAACAGTCTGGTGCGGGCGGCGCTGACAATGAATATTGCCATGACTGCATTGCAGGACACGCTGGCCACTCAAACACAAAAACCCAGCACCCAACAACAGCAGGCCATTCAAGCCCATGCCAGCCAGGGCGCCCAGATGCTCGAGGGCATGGGGGTGCAGGACGAACTGTGGCTGAAGATCATTAAATTGCACCACCAGGAAGACCTGACTGATGACCCGCTCGCGGCGTTGGCCCCTCCCCAGCGACTGGCGCATATCCTGCATCTGGTGGACCGGTATGCGGCGATGATCAGCCCACGTCAGTCACGCGAAGGACGCAGTGCTGCTGAGTCTGCCCAGAGCATCCTTCACAGCCGGTCCGGCCCACAAAGCAATATCGGGCAAACTTTGGTGCGTATTGTGGGCGTTTATCCTCCCGGCACTTTTGTCATGCTGGACAACCAGGAACTCGCGGTTGTCACGCGCCGCAGCAGCACACTCAATTTGCCAGACGTGGGCATTGTCATTGATGCCAGGGGCACGCTGATCCGCCCGCCCCGACTGCACCACACGGCCGGCGGCAGTCCGCTCATTCAATCGGCCCTGCCAGCCACTACCTTGCAAGAACGCATCAACCATCACCTCATCCTTCAGCTGGGCACGCATTGCGCATGAACGCACCGCATGAACCCCGCCTCAACCGCGCGGTGCGCATGCTGTTGCAGACACAGCGTGTCGCCGCATTGGGTACCCTTGATGCCGAGAGAAAGCCCTTCGTGTCGATGGTGCCCTTCGGGGTTGATCGGCAAGCGGGTCATTTCATCATCCACACCAGCCTCTTGGCACCCCACACCCGCAATCTTCTCGATGACCCGGTCGTGTCGCTGATGGTCATGCAGGCCGAGATACCGAAAGAGCCGGTACACGCACTGCCCCGACTGTCGATGAATGGCACAGCGCATCGCTTGCCGCCCGGCAGTCCGGCCTGGCAAACGGCACGGTCAGTGTACCTGGCGCGTTTTCCGGAGGCCCAGGCGATGACCGAACTCGGTGACTTCAGCTTTTTTGCCCTGCATGTCAGCGAGGCGCGTCAAGTCGCCGGCTTCGGAGCGGCCCGTCGACTGGATGCCGATGAGATGGCCACCTTGCTAAAGTGGCAGGACTGACGCATCGCTGCCTTCGACGAAGGCCACCATCATGCGCGCGACGGCCAGCCCTTCGTGCCCGTGCGACAAACTCTGCACGCAGTCCTGGAATTTGTCCTCACCCAGCACAGCGCGCCGCTTATTGAGCAGAAATTGGCTGTAATCCTCAACAAATTCAGGGTGCGCTTGTACACACAAGACGTGTTCGTCCACGGCGAATGCTGCCACCGGACAAAACTCGCTGGTCGCAAGCAGGCGGGCACCCGCAGGCAGATCAAACACCTGATCCTGGTGACTGGCGAGCAAGGCGATGTCCTTGCGACCATGGGCTCCGGGCAAATCAGGTGCGAGCCAGCGGTATTGCATGCGTCCAGCACCCCAGCCATGGGGTGAACGACCCACCATTGAGCCCATGCACAGTGCAATCAGCTGGTGGCCAAAACACACGCCGATCAGTTTTTTTCTGGATTGAAGCAAACCCTCCACTTTCTCACGCAGGCGCAGTACCCAGGGCTCCTGGGAAAAACTGTCTGCCCTGCTGCCAGTCAGAAGTACCGCGTCGTAGTCGTCAAATGCCGCCGGGTATTCACCCTTGACGGTGTTGAAAATGTCAAACTGCCCCTGGGCACCCGCATCGCGCAACAAACGCTCGAACATGGCACCGTAGCCCCGATAAGTCGGCTCGACCGCCGGGTCAAGGTAGTCGTTTTCAAGAATACAGAGTTTCATGGCTTGTGTTTGCTGTGTGTATGGTTTTTGTGTCCGTGGAGTTCAGCATGCCGATGGGATTTGACCGGCACCTCAGCGGTCGGCAATGGTGGGGGTTTTTTTCCAATTTTCGACTCGGTGCCCTTGACCAGGCGATTGATGTTCTCGGCGTGCCGGTATAACAATAGCAGCGACATCAGCACCACGGAAAACGCAATACTCTTGCTGACGTACCAGGCGTTTCCGCCGCCCAACGCGTACACCGCAGGTGCCAGCAATGCCGAAACAATCGATGCGAGCGATGAGTAACGGAAAAGCACCGCAGTCGCCAGCCAGATCAGCAGGGTAGCCAGACCCAGCCACGCATTCAGTCCGAGCAGCACGCCTGCCGCAGTGGCGACACCTTTACCACCGGCAAACCTGAAAAACACCGGATAAAGATGGCCCAGAAAGGCCGCCAGCCCCACCATCGCCACCGTGCCATCGTCCAGGCCATAGGGTTTGCCAAACCAGCGCACCAGCATCACCGGCAGCCACCCTTTCGCAGCATCCAGCAGCAATGTGATGATTGCTGCTGATTTGTTGCCCGAGCGCAGAACATTGGTCGCACCCGGATTCTTGCTGCCAAAGGTGCGCGGGTCGCTCAGACCCATGACCCGACTGACGATCACTGCAAACGACAGCGATCCCACAAGGTAGGCCACCAAGGTCGCCACTACGGGCAGAAAACCATGCATTAGTTCCAAAAAAATAGCTCCGGTTGACCCGCCATAATCGGGGAGTTGCCTATTTTGCCAGCCTTGGCCAACGTGTCACACCAGGCTCAGGGCACACTGCACTGCCTTGGCATTGAGGAGGTCGATGCAGACCTGAGGTGCAATGCCGACCAGATACCCCCGCCGTCCTCCATTGATGAGAATTTGAGGCAGCTCCAGAATGCTGGATTCAACATACACCGGCATGACCCGGCGGGTACCGAACGGCGAAGTTCCGCCCACCAGATACCCACTGTAACGGTTGGCCACCTCGGGCAGACAGGGTTCGACCGACTTGGCACCAATCTGCCGCGCCAGGTTTTTGGTCGACACTTTGCAGTTGCCATGCATCAGCACCACCAGCGGCTTGGCGTCCTGGTCCTGCATGATGAGCGTCTTGACCACATGGAACGGGTCCCACCCCAGTACTGCGGCACTGTGCTGGGCACCACCATGTTCCTGGTATTCGTAAGTGTGCTCGGCAAACCTCACCCCCGCCGCCCTGAGGCACTGGGTGGCCGGGGTTTCAGAGACGTGCTCTTTTTTCGCCATCAGACAGCTCTTGCAATGCCTGGCACCTGCCTACTGAGCCGGATCACGCGCCTCCCAGCGTATGGCATCAATCTGCTGGAGCAAGTCCGCCGACAACTGGGTACCCCAGGCATCCAGGCATTCGTCGAGCTGGGCCACACTGGTCACACCAACAATGGTGCTGGCCACCTGCCACTTGGTGTAGCAAAACGCCAGTGCCATTTGTAGCGGGGTCAGCCCGTGCATGCGCGCCAGGGCACTGTAGCGCTTGGCAGCCGCCAATGCTTCGGGTCGGCCCCAACGCTGCCTGCGGGTCGACTCAAACCGTGTCAACCGTGCCAGCGCTGGCGCATGCAGGCCGGTCAGCCCGGTGTCGTCGTATTTGCCACTGAGCAAACCAAACGACAAGGGCGAATACGCCAGCAACGACACATTCAGACGGTGCAGGGTCTCGTCCAGCGCGTTCTCGACACTGCGGTTGAGCAGGCTGTAGCCGTTTTGCACCGATGCGACGCGAGGCAATCCATATTGCTCGGCCAGGCGTACAAACTCGTGGACACCATAGGGCGTCTCGTTGGACAAACCCACAGCGCGCACCTTGCCGGCCCTGACCAGCGTCCCCAATGCCTCCAGCTGCTGATGGATCGATGTGCCCGGTTCATCACCGCGCTGGTAATACAGATTACCAAACATCGGCACGCTGCGCACTGGCCAGTGAATCTGGTAGAGGTCGATCACATCGGTCTGCAGCCGGTTCAGGCTGCCCTCGCAGGCCGCAATGATGTCGGCACCGGTCAGGTCCAGGCTGCCGTCGCGGATCCACTTCATGGCGCGGCTCGGACCAGCCACCTTGGTGGCGATCACCAGTTTTTGCCGTGCACCCGGACGCTGGACAAGCCAGTTGCCGATGATTTTTTCGGTTGCGTTGAAGGTCTCCGCCCGAGGCGGTACCGCATACATCTCTGCTGTGTCAATAAAGTTCACACCGCGTTGCAGCGAGCGGTCAAGAATGTCAAAAGCGCCCGCCTCATCAACCTGTTCACCAAAGGTCATGGTGCCCAGGCAGATGGGGGTGACTTGCAGGTCGCTTTGACCCAGTTGAATGGTTTTCATGCGAAAGGATCTGCCAAATAGAGTGGGAGGCGCAGGAGTTTACGCCAGAGTTTTCCACTGTCGGGTGTCCGGTCAGGTGGGTGGCGGCAGTCGCACAAAACCCTCGGTTCGGATAAGAGCCGCAGCAACGATCGGATCGTGCAGGATTGACTCCTCATGTTGCCAGTGGTCCAGTTGGCGCTGCAACACCACCGCGATTTGCAGTGCGGGTGCATTCTCTTCGCGCCGTACTGTGGCCGTCATCGCTGAGCACATGAAGTTGTTGCACGCCTGCGAGCGCAAGTCGCGCGGCAAATTGCACCCTTGTTCGGTCTGGTTGATGCACCCCCCCCGCAGGCTGGCCTTGGGCACATGATGCAAATAGATGCGCAAAACTTGTCGCCCGGACAGATTGGCTTGGCGCAGCAACAGGCGCTGGATCGACTCGGGCTGCAAAAATCCATGGTCCTGGCCACGAGTACAACAGCCACCGCGACAGACAGCGCACAACTGGCCCGATATCGGTCCATAAGCCACATCCGCAGACACAGTTTGTTCGGAGCTCGACGCGCCAGCAGGCACCGCACCGGCCTGTAAGCGCTGGTCGAAAGCCTGCCCGATGATGTCAATCAGATGTCGCAGGTAGCGACGCCGACGTTCACGCGGCACAGCCTCGCGCATCGATGGGCCACTCGGTAACACCAAAGACACTACCCCTGCCGGGTCCAGTGGCTCATGCTGCCCCAGTGCCGCCTGCAAGGCATCGAACGCTTGGCTGTTGGCCTGTGCTTGGACCAGTTGCCTTGCCAGCCGTTCCCGCATCAGCAACCGACGCTGTTGTGTTGTTATGGCCTGCATGTGCAGGTACGCGTCAAACGTCGACGCATTCATGGTTTGAGCCTGCCGCATCACCTGCTGGCAATGCGGATCAGCGCAACAGGGTTCGCCACCGGCGCGTTGAAGCGCAGCCAGCGATGCGTTTGCTGGCTGCGGATCTCCACAAACCCGACATCGCTTGGGAGAGTTTGACAGTGGGTTCTTGACTAACGGCATCATTCAATCGGGCTGGCTCATCATGACATTCAACGCGGCAACAAACCCCACACACCGCGTAAAACCTGCAGCGTGGCAATAATGGCCGGGTCATGCTCGGACGTCTTGGGGTAGATAAAACTCAACATCGCCGCGACCCGGGTATGCGGCCAGACAATGACTTCACCGCGCTCTGCCGCTTTCACCGCCACATCTTCACGTAGCAATGCCAACCCGACGCCGGCCCGGACCAGGCTCAAGGGTGCGGCAGCATCGTCCGATTCCAGTGCAATATTGGGCAGCAAACCCTGGCGGGCAAAAAGATCGCGCAACAAGGTTTGGGCATGGCTGGCATGTGGAGCACCAACCCAGGGCATATCGGCAATCTCGCGCCAGCCGGCGTGCAACACCCGATCCCGGAAAGACGCAGGCGCGGTCACCCGGAACTGAATGGTCTGCAGCGCCAGCCCCAATACATCACGCGGAATGTTCGGGCCAATGTAAAAAGCCGCGTGCAAGGCGGATGTCGCCACTGCCTCCCGCAGCGCCTCGGCATCCCCCATGCGGGTTTTAATTTCCAGCAAGGGCAGCACTGACACCAGGCCGCTCAGCAAGGAACCCAGGCGCAACGAATCCGGGTCACCCACCGTGCCGATCACCAGTTGGCCCGAAACTTCGCCCTGCAACTCGCGCGCATGCCCCACCAGCGCGCCGGCAGCGGTGAGCACCGCTTCCGCCTCGGGCAACAGACGCTCCCCGGCGCGGGTCAGCGCAATGCGCCCCGGGCGCCGGTCAAACAGGGCGATGCCCAGTTCTTCTTCAAGCGCCTTGATCTGGCCAGTGACGGCAGGCTGCGTCAGGTGCAAAACCTCGGCAGCGCGTGTCAAGTGGCCAATCTTGGCCACGGTCACAAAAGCGCGAAGTTGGTAGATTTCCACAAGTTCAGAGTTTCAAGTCGCGTAGTATGGCGGCAAGTTCAACAATCAGGGGCAGCCGCCAGGTGTCGGCCTTCATCTGGCGCTGGTCAGCCAGCTAATCCACCAGCAGGCGTGCCTGTGTAGCCTCTATGCCCAAGCGCACTGCGGCCCCGGGTTGAAACAGCGACAAGCCAGAGTAGTGTGGCTGGTTGGCCACAATTACGGCCTCACCGACACGTACCCGGTAACGCGACGATTCACCCAAAAACTCAGAGCTTTCCACCCGGCCTTCCAGCCAGGTACGCGAGGCGTCCACATGTTCGTCGCGCACACGAATACTGACGGTGTGTGGCCTGAAGGCCAGGGTGGCCTTTCCAACGGGTGGTGTGTCGTTGTGGCGCGGCATGACCAGCGTGCCGACACCATCGGCCTGAAACGTCAAGGTTTCGCCGTTCACCTGCGTCACAGCCCCGTCGACCAAATTGGCGGTGCCCACAAAGCCCGCCACAAACCGGTTGGCCGGATAGTCAAACAAGGCGCTGGCCGTCCCGATCTGCTGCAACACACCTTTGTCCAGCACCGCCATGCGGTCGGCGGTGGTCATGGCCTCCTCCTGGTCGTGGGTGACAAAAATGGTGGTCAGGCCCAGCGTACGCTGCAGGTTCTTCAGCTCTTCACGCATTTGCACGCGCAGGTTTTTGTCCAGATTCGACAAGGGCTCGTCGAGCAGCAGCAGTTTGGGCTCGATCACCACAGTGCGCGCCAGAGCCACGCGCTGTTGCTGCCCGCCCGAGAGCTGGCTGGGTTTGCGCTGTGCATACTGCAGCAGACCGACCAGTTCGAGCGCCGCACCCACCTTCTGGCGCAGTGATTCTTTGGGCTCCTTGCGCTCGACCAGGCCAAACGCCACGTTGTCCCAAACCGTCATGTGCGGCCACAAAGCGTAGTTCTGGAACACCATGCCCACATTGCGCAGATGAGGTGGCGTGCCCGTAATGTCTTTGCCGTCAATCAGCAGTTCACCGCGCTGGTGCTGGTTAAACCCGGCAATCAGCCGCAGCAGGGTCGATTTCCCCGAACCCGATGGCCCGAGCAACGCAAAAAATTCGCCCGGTTCGATGCGCAAGGTCACGTCCTTGAGTACTTCGGTCGGCCCGTAACTCAGGCTGATATGCCGTGCCTCCAGTGAAACTTTATTCAAATGCATGACAAGCCTTCCTTATTCATTGGGTCGTCGCGCCGGTTCACGCGAGTTTTCGATGACACGGTGCGACACATAGGTACCCAGCGCCACCACGACCACGGCAATCACCCCCAGCGCTGCGCCTGGCCCGCGACCAGCAATACTTTGCATGTAAAGGTAGATGCCGTAACTCATGGGTGCCTGCGCTTCGGACGAGGTCAGCAGAATCGTCGCCGACAACTCAACAGCTGCGGTGATAAAACTGGTGACAAAACCAGCCAGAATGCCGCCCGCCATGAGTGGCACCATGACGCGGCGCGCCGTGTTGAGTTTGCCAGCACCCAGGCTATTGGCGGCTTCTTCGAGCGACACATGCACCTGCTGCAGTGCTGCCATACAGGAGCGCAATGCATACGGCAAGCGCCGCACCGCATACGCCATCATGATCAGTACCCAGGTCCCTACAACCGGTGTGTCTGTAAACGGCACATTCACCCCCTTGAACAGACGCAAATAACCAATGGCCAGCACCAGGCCCGGAATCGCCAGTGCAATCGAGGCCAGGTAATCCAGCCACTGGCGCGCTGGCAACTGCGTACGGTAAATCAAATAGGCAATGGCGGTACCCAGCACAATGTCCAGACTCGCCGACATCAGGCAGTATTTGAGGGTGTTGACAATCATCGACTGTGAGTCGGTGAACACCGTGGCGTAATGCGCCAACGTGTAGGCATCGGGCAGCACCGAGAAACTCCACACTTTGGAGAACGACATCAACAAAATACCGATGTGTGGTGCCAATGTCACCAACAGCACAAACAGCACCCAGCCGTAGGCCAGCACCGACTCCCAGCCGCGCAGATTTCGCCGTTGTAGCGAACTACCCCCCTTTTGCAAGGTGGAGTAGTCCTTGCCCTTCATGACGCGTGCTGCCATCCACAGCGCCAGGATGGAGAGCGAAATCATGATCACGCTGATCACATACCCCAACGGGTCTTCAATGCCCACAGAAGTAATCCGCAGGTAGGCCTGCGGTGCCAGCATATTGGTGACACCCATCACCAGCGGCGTACCCAGGTCATCAAAAACCTTGACAAACACCAGCGCCGCACCGGCCAGGTAACCTGGCAGGGAAAGCGGAAAGATGATGCGCCAGAACAGCCGCCAGCCCTTGGCACCCAGATTGAGCGCTGATTCTTCCATGGCACCGTCAATGTTGCGCATGGCCGCCACCAGGTTCAGCAAGATGAACGGAAAGTAATGGATGCTCTCGACAAAGGTCACCCCCACCAGCCCATCCATGATCGGGACACTGAATCCAAACCAGTCATTCAGCAACAAATTGACCGAACCGCTGCGGCCAAAAATCAGCTGCAGCGCCACCGCGCCCACAAACGGCGGCATGATCAGCGGCAGCACACCCAGCGTCTGGATCAGCAACGCCCCCCTGAATTCAAAGCGCACCGTCAGGTAAGCCAGCGGCACCGCGATGATCGACGCAAACACCACTGAGGCCAGTGCCACCGTCAGACTGTTAAAAAAAGCCTCGCGCAGCAGGCTTTGGTCAAAAAAATTGCTGAAATGTCCCAAAGTCAGCGCACCCGTCTCGGTGACAAAGGCGGTATAAATCACCAAACCAACTGGCCAAAGCAAAAACACCAGCAAGAATGCCAGCACTGCCCCCGCGAGCAGCCAGGCACCCCAGGGGCGATGGCGGCGCGCAGCCATAGGTGCCGAAGATTCAGTCAGGACAACGGACATGGCATGGCCTTGCACAGAGATTTTTGAAACAAAGGCATTCGGGTATCCAACACTGTGCCGGATGTGATCCGTCAGGCAGACGCAACAAGTGCCGATTCAAGTACCCACTCAAGCCCGCGGCGGTGTGGGCGCCGCCGTGGCTCAAGGTGTTACTTCACCAGCGCAACAGCCTGCTCAGCCAGACCTTTGGCTTTCTCATAGTTGGCTTTGGACTTGGTGCTCCACAGGTCTTCCAGGCCGGTCAGCTGTTTGGCCACGGCGACTTCCTTCTTGTTTTTGCGAAACAAGGCCAGGAACTCTGCGTCTTTCACCATGTCGGCCGAGACCATGGGTGAATAGGCAAAACTGCGCGCCTGCTTGACCAACTCGGCGGCCTGAGCGTTGGGCTTGGCCTTGAGTTTGCGCTCAGCCTCATGAATGGCTTTGGTGGCGGCTTGCAAGTCTTTCAAGCGGAAAGTCACCATCTGGTCAAACAGGCTCACCACCACCTGATAACGATCACCCGAGAGATTGGAGTCAAACTGCACTTTGGCGCGTTTGGCAATCTCGGTCGCGTCGGGGTAACCCGCTGGCACTTTGGCACCAAAGCTGCTGTTGGGCAAAATCGGCAGGCGGCTGATGGCCGGGTCAAACAGCAGTTCCTGCCCTTCTTTTGATAGCGTGAACTTGATGAATTTTTTGGCCTCCTCGGCATTTTTGGCCCCTGCCACCAGTGCAATGTTGGCCGGCACCACCGCGGTCACGTTGGGATAATGAAACTCCACCGGGTAACCCGATGCCTTGCCCGCCAGACCAAAGAAATCAATCACCAGGCCAACCCCATACTGGCCATTGTTCACGCCATCAGGCACGGCAAAACTGCGGTCAGTGACAGCGGCACAGTTGCCGGCAATCTGCAACATCTGGCTCCAGCCTTTCTCCCAGCCCTCACCCTGCAAAATTGTCTCCACAGTGAGGTGGGTCGTGCCCGAGCGGGAAGGCGACGACATGGCCACATGATTGAAATACTCAGGTTTGACCAGATCTGCCCATTCCTTGGGGGTCGGCACCTTGTTGGCAGCCATGTAGCGGGTGTTCCACATCAGGCCATAACCCGCCAGTGCCTGACCGTAGTACTGGTTTTCCGGGTCATTAAGCGGGTAGTTGCCAATTTTGGCAGGCGCTTGCGGGTTTTTCACCTCGGGCGCAGGCTGAAGCAGTTTGTCGTGCGCCAATACTTCGAAAGCGTCAGGGGCGGAGGCCCACATCACATCCGGCCGTTGCCCGGGTGCCAGTTCCTTGATATAGGCAATGCCGGCGGTGGTGTTCTTGTTGAGAATTTCCAGCTTGATGCCCGGGTTGGCACCCTCAAACACCTTTTTATACGCGGCGGTCAGTTCTTTGGGAAATGATGTGACCACTGCGACCGTACCGGCATGGGCAGCGGCAAACGCTGTCATCAATGCCAGAGTCAGAGTGTGGGTGGCGAAGGGAAAGCGCATCAATGTCTCCTGATAGGTTTTGGATTGCAAGCCAAATGTAAGGGTGATCACGACCTTGCGCCAATTGGCATTTCTGATGGGGGTCATCAGCCAGACCAAGCGTCGGGTTTTCCCGCTCCAACACCCTGCCGGTACATGACAGGCAATGAGTGATTGAAATACCATCAATAGAGTAGCAACTCAGTCAAATATTACATGCACTTAAGCGGCATTCAATCACCACCACCACAGCCGCCACTGTCTCCGCCACCTGAGTCCCCACCCGCGGCATCGCTACCACCAAAACCATCGGCATCACCCTCAGACGCGCTGCCATCCCCACCACCAAAGCTGCTCCCGCAATAGGCGTCTGAGCCGCTATGCCGGTTGATGTCCCGGCAGTCGGGCACATACGCAAACCCGCCCGGGATGCCAAACTTCTTGTCCAGCGCAAAAAGCAGAGGCAGCCGAGTGGGTTGGCGCGGGTCGATGCTTTCCTCCTTGCAAGCCCAGTACCAGGTGCGACGCAGGCCATCGTTTCGTTTGGCATCTCGGCCAAGGACTTCAGCAGGCGTGTGGTGCAACATCTTGCCAAAGGCCGCGTCACACCACAATTGGTAGGCGCGGGTGTGCAGGATGAAGGTATGCCAGGCAAAGTCAACCACCTGCGACGGCATGGCAACAAACTGTCGACCGCTGCGCAGGTAGGCCACAAAAAACTGTCGCAGCCCACGCAACACCAGGTCCGCGTCACCAGCGCTCAGCTGCGGGTACTGGGCGCGCAGTTTGGCGGCCAGGATCGGTGTCAAGCGTGATTCACGAATGAACTGTCGCCGTCGACTCGTCTCCCAGGCCTGCAGTGCGCCATAACCCGCCAGACTGGGCAACAGCACCAACAGAAGCGACGGTTGCCAACCTGACGAGAGCACCGCAATAGCAATAGGACCACACAATACCGCCCATTTCAGCACCGCCAGCGCCGCAATGCGCCGTGCGCCGGACAGGTTGAGCCGGGTCAACCCTGAACTCACATTTGCCCCTTGGCGCGCGATTCTTCTTGCAGGCGCAACACCCGGCGCTGCACTTTACCGGTCGTGGTCATCGGCAGCGACTCGACAAATTCGATCTCCTTGGGGTATTCGTATGGTGCCAGTTTGTCCTTGACATGGTTCTGCAGTTCGGACACCAGTTTTGCATCAAAAAGGCCATCAGCGCTTTCTGAGCAAGCTCTCATTGCTGCCATTTCAGAAGCAAGAACCACATAGGCCTTGACCACCGCACCACGGTCCCGGTCAGGTTTTGGCACAACGGCCGCATTCGCCACCGCAGGGTGTTTGACCAGGCAGTTCTCGATTTCGCCTGGGCCAATCCGGTAGCCTGCCGACTTGAACATGTCGTCGCTGCGGCCCTGGTACCAAAGGTAACCCTGTTGATCGCGTGAGGCGAGATCACCGGTGCGGCACCAGTTGCCCGTATATTTGGCCTGGGTTGCCTGAGGGTTCTTCCAATAGCCCAGAAAAAAAACCGGATCCGGCTGACCCTGCCGGTCGAGGCGATTAACTGCCACCTCCCCCACCACACCCGGTGCGCATTCCTGTCCGTCGTCATCAATCACGGCCACCTGGTGACCGGGATACGCCATCCCCATGCTGCCAGGTCGCGGGGGCCACAGAGCAGCACAATTGCCAACGATGTAGTTGATCTCGGTCTGGCCAAACATTTCATTGGCCGTCACACCGAGCTGACTGTGGCAGTAATCAAACACCGCGTCACCAACGGCCTCACCGGCACTCATGACGGCTTGAAGTTTCAGGTCAAACTGCTCGCGGACCGTTAGATCCGCACGGCCCGAGTAGGCTTTCATCATCGCCTTTAGCGCGGTCGGAAACAAAAAACTGTGGGTCACTTGACAGTCACGCAGCAGGTGCAGCGCCAGATCCGGTCCAAAGCGCTCACTGCAGGCAACAATGGGGCGACCAAAATACAGCGTGGGCAATAGCGCATCCATCAAGCCACCGGTCCAGGCCCAGTCGGCAGGACTCCAGAAAATGGCGTCAGAGCGCGGGTTCGGCTCAGCACGCTGCATGGACGCCAGCACCTCTTGCCACTGTACCGGGGCAGTTGCCGATTGGGCCGCCCCTGGGAGCAAGGCAAAACCATTCTGGCTACACACAAAACCGGTCAGGTTTCCCAGCAAGGCCCGGTGGGGGATCAGCGCACCTTTGGGGTTGCCGGTGGTGCCACTGGTGTAGATCAAGACAGCCGGATCCTCGGCGCGCGTCGCTACCAGATTGAAACGCGAGTCGCTTTGCGCCAATGCCGTGGAGTAGTCCAGCCCAATCCCGGCGCCATCCAGGCAGATCAATTGCCGCAGTGCCGGACAAATGTCAAACATGGTCTGTACCGTGGGAGCCGTTGCGCCAGCCACGATGCCGATCACCGCCTGGCTGTCCTGCAGACGAAACGCCAGCGCCTCCGGGCCAAACAGGATCGACAAGGGAACCGCCACGGCGCCCATCTGCAGCACGGCCATGTAGCACACGGCTGTCTCAAAGCGCTGCGGCAGGACGATGGCCACCCGATCGCCCGCTACAACACCCAATTCCTGAAGCACCCGGCTTAACCGGTTGGCCTGGTCTGCCAGTTCAGAATATGAATGAAATATGCATCCAGCGCCTGCCTGGTATGACATTACAGCTACAAGTTTTGAATCATCATCAGAGGCAACCCAGCGCCGGCAGCAGACCTGTGCAATATTAAGAACCTCGGGGATATCCCACTGAAACACAGAATGTAACGACTGGTAAGTACCAGGCATGTCCCAGCCTGGTTGATTCTTTGGCTCTGGGTCAACGGATTGGACGGAATAGACAGGCATGGTGAACCTTTTTTTGAGTGTGGTAAATGTACCAAGTGACAATCAGGTCGCCAAGCCCGGCAACGCACCAAAGCAGCTAACATTGCCACACTTTGACGGAACCCAGGTTGCCATTAAGGTTGAAGCATCCTGCAGTAATTCGGACACAATCCGGCTCTGAAAAGGCAGTTCACACACAATGAGAGCAAGTTATCAATGGCTGATAGGTGCTGCAGCGGCTTTACTGCTGGTTGGCGCGTTAGTCGTCGCAACCCGAACCGGTCCTGAGCTGTCTTCCACGATGGTGATGGCGCAACCGGCGGTCGTGCCGATGGTCGAGGCAGACGGTCCCTTGGCGCCATTGCCGTTACATGTGGCGCTGGATGCACGCAAAGTCGCGTTGGGCGAACGTCTTTTTCATGATGGCCGCCTATCTGCTGACGGCATGGTTTCGTGTGCCCACTGTCACCAGCTGGCCAGCGGCGCCGCCGATCACCTGCCACGTGCCCGGGGTGTTGAGGGCAAGGAAGGCACCATCAACACACCCTCGGTGTTTAATAGCGGGCTGAATTTCCGACAATTTTGGGACGGGCGTGCCGCCACCCTTGAAGAACAGGTGGATGGCCCGCTGCAAAACCCGATCGAGATGGCCAGCTCCTGGCCAAAGGCCATTGCCGCATTGAAGGATGACACAAGCTACCGCAGCGAGTTTTCGGCAGTCTATGCCGATGGCGTCACTGCCGCCAACATTCGTGACGCCATTGCCACGTTTGAGCGCTCACTGATCACGCCCAATGCGCGTTTTGACCAGTTCTTGCGCGGCAATTTGGCGGCACTCAACGAGGCTGAGCAGGCCGGTTACCGACTGTTCAAACAAATTGGTTGTACCAGTTGCCACCAGGGCATCAACGTGGGGGGCAACATGTACCAGAAACTGGGCATCATGGAAGACTACTTTGACGCCAATGCCCAACCCGACACAGGCCGCTTCAAGATTACCCGTCGCGAAGAGGATCGCTATTTCCGCAAGGTACCCTCTCTGCGCAATGTGGCAGTGACCGCACCCTACCTGCATGATGCGTCTGCGGCCACACTGGAAGATGCCGTGCGCATCATGGCGCGTTACCAATTGGGCAAACACCTCGACTCCGCCGAGATCAGCAATATCTCGGCTTTTTTGCGCACCCTGACCGGCGAATACCAGGGTAAACCTTTGCAATGAAGCTGCTTCGTGCCCTGAAGTTTCACCTGATCAACCACGCTGACTACTACCGTGCAGGAGGCGTCCTGACCGCCGCGCTAGCGCTGGTGGGCTTGTATCTGCTGACCCAGCCGATTGATTTGCGGCGGCACAACAGCTTGCTTGGGCACTTCAGCCAGTTACAAAGCAGCGAGAGCCGCCTGGGGGAAGCGGTGCTTCAACTGAACTTCAACCTGGCCAACAACTACGATCTGGCCACCGCACTGATCACCCAGATGCGGGCAACTGCCCGTCATCTGCGCGAAGGCGCGGCCAGTGCCGAGCTGCGGGATGTACCCGAGTTCCAGCAGCAGCTTCGCCTGCTGGAGCAGCGTCTTGCGGTCAAACAGGACGTGCTGGAGCAATTTAAGTCCCGCAATGCCGTGCTGAAAAACTCACTGCTGTATTTGCCGCTGGCGCGCGACGAACTGGCGCGTGAATTGCCTAGCGGATCTCCAGTGCGCACCCATCTCAACGCGGTGGTGGAGTACCTGCTGCTCAATCGGGTGAACGGCGGTTTGCTGGAGCGCGGTGATGTCTCGCGCCTGACCAGCGCATTGCTTGCCGCTAGCGGCGTCCTGCCCGACAGTGCACAAGCCAAGCTTGACAGTCTGATGCGCCATGTCAAACTTATCGACGACTACGAGCGTCGTATGCCGGGGCTGGTGCGCCAGCTGACCGGCCCGCCAGAACATTCCGCACTGGCGGCAAGCTACGCAAGGTATTATGACCACCAGCAAGAGCGCGCTGCCCTTTACCGGTCGTTCCTGTTGCTGGCCACGCTGCTCTTACTCAGTTACACGGTGCGCAGCTTTCTGCGGATGCGGGAGCAGACGCTGCAACTGCAACTCGCTGCCAGTGTTTTTGCCTCGGCCTCTGAGGGCATCACCATCACCGATGAGCGCGGCACCATTCTGAATGTCAATGCCGCCTTCACACGCGTGACAGGTTATGAACGCGCCGACGTGATCGGGAAGAACCCACGACTGCTTCGCTCTGGCCGACAAGGCCCGGAGTTTTACCAGCAAATGTGGCAGACGCTGGTTCAGGACGGCGCTTGGCAAGGCGAGATCTGGAACCGGCGCAAGAATGGCGAGGTGTATCCGGAATGGCTGTCCATCACAGCGGCAACGCTGCGTTCTTCTGCCGGTCGGCCACGCACCCATTACGTCGCCACCTTCAGCGACATCTCACAGCGCAAGAAAGACGAAGCCGAGATCTACCAGCTGGCCTTTTATGACCCGCTCACCGCCTTGCCCAACCGTCGCCTGTTGATCGACCGGATGCGACAAATTCTGAACTCGCGCAACCATGGTGCTGGTCAGGCCGCCCTGCTGTTCATCGACATCGACAACTTCAAGGTGCTCAATGACACCAAGGGCAACGAAATCGGCGATCTGTTGTTGTCTGAAATTGGTCGCCGCCTGCTGAGCTGTGCGCGTGAAGGTGACACGGTCGCCCGGCTGAGCAGCGACGAGTTTATGGTGCTGCTACAGGGCTTGCGGGCCGAAGCAGAGCCTGAACAGGCGGCAGCCCAGGTCAAATCGGCGGCAGAGAAGATCCGCAAGCTGCTGGCTGCACCGTATCGACTGCGGGAATTTGACTACACCTGCACCTGCAGCATTGGCATCAGTTTGTCCAATCCATCTCTGGCCGCTGAAGAGATGCTGCAGCATGCCAATACGGCCATGTCCCAGGCCAAGGCAGCAGGCCGCGATACCTTGCGCTTTTTTGATCCAACAATGCAAAATGCTCTGGAAGCGCGTGCCGCCCTGGAGTCAGACCTGCGCCAAGCGGTCTCGCTACAGCAGTTTGCGCTGTATTACCAGATTCAGGTCGATCAGCATCGCCGCGCCACCGGCGCCGAAGCTCTGGTGCGCTGGCGGCATCCCACCAGAGGACTGGTTTCGCCCGCCGAATTTATCCCCCTGGCGGAAGAAATCGGGCTCATCATGCCGCTGGGCCTGTGGATATTACAAACCGCCTGTGCGCAGATCAAGGCCTGGGAAGGACATGCACTGACCGACCAGCTGGTTTTGGCGGTCAACATCAGCGCCCGTCAGCTCAGTGCCGACAATTTTGTCAGTCAAATCGAATCCGTATTACATGGCAGTGGCATCGAGCCGAGCCGACTCAAGCTCGAAATCACCGAGAGCATGCTGCTGACCGATGTTGAAACCGTCATCAGCACCATGCGCCAGGTTAAGGCGTTGGGGGTTGGTTTTTCACTGGATGACTTTGGCACCGGCTACTCGTCGCTGCAATACCTTAAGCGTTTGCCGCTGGACCAGGTCAAAATTGACCAGTCGTTTGTGCACGATGTGTCCAGGCTGCGCAGCGACCAGGCCATTGTCAGCACCATTGTGGCCATGGCCCAAAGCCTGGACCTGGGTGTTATTGCGGAAGGTGTTGAGACCGAGGATCAGCATGAAACGCTGGCAACCCGCGGATGCACCCATTTTCAGGGCTACCTCTTCAGCAAACCGGTGCCGATCGACGCTTTCGAAGCCTTGCTTGCGGCGTGAGAAAATCCACGCTTCAACAAGACCAGCTAAAAAATAGGAAATCGCATCATGGAAGCAGAACGTATCAACGCCATTGGCAACTTGCTCACCGACCTGAGCGCCCGCGCCCAGGATTTACGGGGGTATCTTTGACTTCGATGCCAAGTTTGAGCGCCTGAGAACCGTCAACGCCAGTCTGGAAGACCCCACGGTCTGGAACGATCCCAAACGCGCCCAGGAACTGGGCAAAGAAAAAAAGCTGCTCGACGGCGTGGTGGTCACCCTGACCGACCTGGCCCGTGACCTGAGTGACAACACCGAACTGTTCGAGATGAGCCGCGACGAGGACGACGAGGCCGGCCTGGTCACGCTCGAAGACGACGCCGCGCGGCTGGAGCTTATTGTCAAAGACCTCGAATTCCGCCGCATGTTCAACAACCCAGCCGATCCGCTGAACTGCTTTCTCGACATTCAGGCCGGTGCCGGTGGCACCGAAGCCTGCGACTGGGCCAGCATGCTGCTGCGCCAATACCTGCGCTATGCCGAACGCAAGGGCTTCAAAACCGAACTCGAAGACGAAACGCCCGGCGACACCGCGGGCATCAAAGGTGCGAGTATCAAGATCGAGGGTGAATACGCCTTTGGCCTGCTGCGCACCGAAACCGGCGTGCACCGGCTGGTTCGCAAAAGCCCGTTTGACTCGTCGGGCGGTCGCCACACCAGCTTCGCCAGCGTGTTTGTCTACCCTGAAATTGACGACTCGATCGAGATTGACATCAACCCGTCAGACGTGCGGGTGGATACCTTTCGCGCCAGCGGCGCCGGTGGCCAGCACATCAACAAGACCGACTCGGCCGTGCGCCTGACGCACATCCCCACCGGCATCGTGGTGCAGTGCCAGGACGGACGCAGCCAGCACAGTAACCGCGACGTGGCCTGGAAACGCCTGCGTTCGCGTTTGTACGACTTTGAATTGCGCAAGCAGCAGGAGGCCCAGCAAAAGCTCGAAGACAGCAAGACCGACGTGGGCTGGGGCCACCAGATCCGCTCATATGTGCTGGACAACAGCCGCATCAAGGATTTGCGCACCAACTACGAGACCTCGGCCACACAAAAAGTGCTCGATGGTGACCTCGACGCCTTCATCGAAGCCTCGCTGAAGCAGGGGGTGTGATGTTGATAGATACAAGTTCAGGAGCTGCTAGCGCAGATGAGATAAGGGCTAAAGCCGTTTCTGGCATTATTTTTGACATGGACGGCACGATCATCGACTCGATGCCCAGCCATGCGCAGAGCTGGGTGGCATTCGTGCAAAACCACGGGATCGACATCGACGTGCCCGACCTGATGCGCCGCACCACCGGGCGCACCGGCGCCGAATGTATGCGCGAGCTATTCCAGCGCGACATGAGCGACGAAGAAGCCTGGCAGCACATTGCCGAAAAGGAGCAGCTCTACCGCGAGCTGTTTGCCCCCATCTTTGCCGAGGTGGCGGGCTTCAAGGCGTTTGCCGCCCAGACCCGTATGCGCGGGCTCAAAGTGGGCGTGGGCACGGCGGGCGACCGACACAACATTGCCTTTGCGCTTGGCCACCTGAAGCTGCCAACACCGCCCGACGCCGTCGCTGGCGGCGACGAAGGGCTGGCCGGCAAACCCGAACCGGCTATATTTTTTGAAGTCGCCCGACGCATGAATGTGCCGCCTGAGCGCTGCATTGTGTTTGAAGACGCACCCTTTGGCATCGAAGCGGCAAGGCGAGCCGGAATGCGTGCCGTGGCCATTTGCACCAGCCACACACCTGAGCAACTGGCCGGACCCCATGTGCTGGCGGCTGCTCGCAATTACCATGAATTGCTCGAATCAAAATTTCTGGAGACCCTCGATGTTGCAACTGCTTGACGCCAACGGCCCCGCCACGGTGGTGCGCCGTGCCGACTACACGCCACCCGCATATTGGATCGACACGGTCGCGCTAACGTTTGACCTGGACCCGGCCAAGACCCGGGTGCTCAACAAAATGACGCTGCGGCGCAACGCCGCTGTGCCTGCGCAGCCACTCAAGCTCGACGGCGACGAGCTCAACCTGGCGCGGGTGCTGGTCGACGGCGCGGGTTGCTCGTTCAAGATGGACGGCAAACAACTGGTGCTTGACAACCTGCCGATGGACGGCAGCTTTGAACTGGAGATTTTTACCACCTGCACGCCGATCAAAAACACCGCGCTCTCAGGGCTTTACGTCAGCAACGACTCGTTTTTTACCCAGTGCGAGGCGGAAGGATTTCGGCGCATCACCTATTTTCTCGACCGACCGGATGTGATGGCCAGCTACAGCGTGCTGCTGCGGGCCGACCGAGACCGCTATCCGGTGCTCCTCTCCAACGGCAACCTGGTCGAACAGGGTTTGCTCGAGGACGGCCGACACTTTGCACGCTGGGTCGACCCCTTCAAGAAACCCAGCTATTTGTTTGCCCTGGTGGCCGGCAAGCTGGTGTGCCGCGAGCAACGCATCACCGCGCGCAACGGACGCGAGCATCTGCTGCAAATCTATGTGCGCGCGGGCGACATGGACAAGACCGAGCACGCCATGCAGTCGCTCATCAAGTCGGTGATCTGGGACGAGGCGCGCTTTGGGCTGCCGCTGGACCTGGAGCGTTTCATGATTGTGGCCACCAGCGACTTTAATATGGGCGCCATGGAAAACAAGGGCCTCAACATCTTCAACACCAAATACGTGCTGGCGAATCAGGCCACCGCCACCGATGTGGACTTTGCCAACATCGAGTCGGTGGTGGGCCACGAGTATTTCCACAACTGGACAGGCAACCGCATCACCTGTCGCGACTGGTTCCAGCTCAGTCTGAAAGAAGGGTTGACGGTATTCCGCGACCAGGAGTTCAGCATGGACCTGTGCGCGGTCCCATCGGCGCGCGCCGTCAAACGCATTGAGGACGTGCGCGTGCTGCGCATCAACCAGTTCCCCGAAGACGCTGGCCCCATGGCGCATCCGGTACGGCCCGACAGCTACATCGAGATCAATAACTTCTACACCGTCACCATCTACGAGAAAGGGGCCGAGGTGGTGCGCATGATGCAAACACTGGTGGGACGCACCGGTTTTGCCAAAGGCATGACGCTGTATTTTGAGCGTTTTGACGGCCAGGCCGTGACTTGTGATGACTTTGCCCAAGCCATTGCCGATGCCAACCCAGAGTCGGCACTGGCCCGGTTGCTGCCCCAGTTCAAGCGTTGGTACAGTCAGGCCGGCACGCCCCGGGTGACCGTCACCAGTCAATACGACGCCCAGGCACAGACCTGCACCCTGAACTTCAGCCAGAGCTGTGCCGCAACGCCTGGACAGGAAACCAAAGAGCCGTTTGTGATCCCGATCCTTCTCGGTCTGGTCGGCCAAGGCGGACAGTCGCTGAGCTTGCGGCCAAGCGGGGGCGCTGACATCGCTGGCCACAGCCATTTGTTTGTGATGACGCAAGCCAGTGAGTCCATCACCTTTGAAGGGGTGGCCGAAGAGCCCGTGCCCTCGGTGCTGCGCGGGTTTAGCGCGCCCGTGCTGCTTGACGCCCAATGGACCGACACACAGTTGCTGACCCTGCTGGCGCACGACCCCGACCCGTTCAACCGCTGGGAGGCGGGCCAACAACTGTTGTTGCGTTGCGCTATTTCATTGATAGCTTCAAGCGCTGGATGCTCAAGCGCACAGGGGCTCAATGATGCAACAATCTCGGCCATGCGGTCAGTATTACGCCACCCAACGCTGGATGCCGCGTTTAAAGACCTCGTGCTGACTCTGCCGTCCGAGAGCTACATGGCAGAGCAGCAAAGCAGCGTCGACCCGCAGCGCATCCACACCGTGCGCGAGGCACTTCGCGAGCAACTCGCCAGTGCCCTGGCACCTGACTGGGCCTGGGCCTACGAAGCGCATAAAGACAACGGTGCCTACACTCCTGACACCGTGTCGAGTGGCCGACGTGCCCTGGCCGGCCAAGCGCTGCACTACCTGTGCATTGACGCCCGGCGCAGTGGCGACGCGGTCTGGCCCGGCAAGGCTTACCAGCGGGTGAAAGACGCGGACAACATGACCGAACGACTCAGTGCGCTGTCCGCGCTGGTGCAAAGCGGCCATGAGCTGGCCAAGCCCGCACTGGCCCACTTTCACCGCTTGTTCAAGGGCGAAGAACTGGTGCTTGACAAATGGTTTGCGCTGCAAGCTTTGGCAAGCGACCGCGCGGGCCAGGTGCTGCCCGCTGTGCGCACGCTGATGAAGCACCCCGACTTCAACCTGAAAAATCCCAACCGTGCACGCAGCCTGATCTTCAGCTTCTGCAATGCCAACCCGGGCGGCTTTCACCGCGCCGACGCCGCCGGTTATGTGTTCTGGAGCGAACAAGTGCTCGAACTCGACGCAATCAATCCGCAGGTCGCGGCACGACTGGCACGCGCCATGGACCGCTGGAAAAAGCTCACCGAGCCCTACCAAAGCGCTGCCCGCGAGGCGCTGAGCCGCGTTGCGGCAAAGCCGGACCTGAGCAACGATGTGCGCGAGGTGATCAGCCGCACATTGGCCGATTGATCTGTTAACGCTGGAGTTTTCTCATGAAAAAAACCTATCTCACGCGCTACCTCGTCGAGCAGGAGCGCAACCATGGCCATGTGCCGCCGGGTCTGCGACTGCTGCTGGAAGTGGTGGCGCGCGCCTGCAAACGCATCAGCCTGGCGGTCAACAAGGGGGCACTGGGCGATGTCATGGGCAGCGCCGACAGTGCCAACGTGCAAGGCGAAATCCAAAAACGGCTGGACATCATCGCCAACGAGGTGCTGATCGAGGCCAACGAATGGGGTGGCCACCTGGCGGCCATGGCCAGCGAGGAGATGGAAGGTATCCATGTGGTGCCTAACCGCTACCCGCAGGGAGAATACCTGCTGCTGTTTGACCCGCTGGATGGCTCCAGCAATATCGATGTCAATGTCAGTATTGGCACCATATTCAGCGTGCTGGTCAAGCCCGAAGGTGCGGGTGTCTCGGAGCAGGACTTTTTGCAGGCCGGTGCCAAACAGGTTGCTGCCGGTTACTGCGTGTTTGGCCCGCAGACCACGCTGGTGTTGACCGTGGGTGATGGTGTGTCGGTGTTTACGCTGGACCGCGAGCAAGGCTCGTTTGTGCTGACGCAAGAGCACCTGCGCATCCCTGAAGACACCAAAGAATTTGCCGTGAACATGAGCAACCAGCGGCACTGGGCCGAACCAGTGCAGCGCTACATCAACGAGTGTCTGCAGGGGCGAGACGGCCCGCGTGGCAAAGACTTCAATATGCGTTGGGTGGGCAGCATGGTGGCCGATGTGCACCGCATCCTGACACGCGGCGGTATTTTTATGTACCCCTGGGACAAACGCGAACCTGAGAAGCCGGGCAAGTTGCGCCTGATGTACGAGGCCAATCCAATGAGCTGGCTGATCGAACAGGCCGGTGGTGCCGCCACCGACGGCCAACAGCGCATCATGGACATCACCCCCAGCGCCCTGCACGCTCGGGTGAGTGTCTTTATGGGCTCCAGGAACGAAGTGGAACGAGTAACTGGATATCACCTCAGCGAGGCTGGCCAAGCATGACCGGCTAGCTATAATATTCGGCTAACAACGCCGGTGTAGCTCAGTCGGTAGAGCAGCTCATTCGTAATGAGAAGGTCGGGTGTTCGATTCATCTCTCCGGCACCAATACAGATAAGGGTTTGCTGTTATGAAAGTAATAGCAAACCCTCTCTTTTTGGTCACGATGTAACGGCGGATGTAACAGTGTTTATTCAACCTTCGCCGCGACCGGCGGTTCGCCGCAAATCGTGACCTCCAAATATCTCCAGCAACCCGCATGTCGGCCCCATAGTAGGCGCGCAGCGCCTGCATGACCCCTGCCCAGCCCTGCGTGGTTCTGGGGCCTTTTGAAGGGTGGGGCGGACGGGCAAGCTGCGGAGACCCTGTTGGTGGATGAAGTTTGCGCTAGTCGAGTATTCAACCCTGTCGTCGGAACCTCTCGCCATCAAGCGACAGTCGTCACCCTGACCGCTTCCCTCAGTTTCCAATTCAAAATTCGGCAACACGCCCTGGCTCAATTTTGAATCGGCGCTGACAGTTCAGTGGCAAACAGAGGGTGCGATCGGTTGGATGGCGATGCGTCAACGGCGAAGTCATATTTCTGCGACCCAGACCGAACCAAGCGCCGAACCTTCAACCGAAGCATCAAATCAAAAACAACGTCAATGTGGTATCGCTTTGGAAAAAAGAAGAGTACGATGAGCGGCCCAAAAAGACGAAACCCCCAAGCATTTTCACACTTGGGGGTCCAATTTTTTGGCTCCTCGACCTGGGCTCGAACCAGGGACCTACGGATTAACAGTAGAAGTCACCCTGGTTTTTGAGGGTCGTAAGTTGAAGATTCGTAACAGTTTTCGGCTGGTGGATGCTCATGTTTTTTCGATACCGAACCACCGACCGAACCGGGGGCGCTTATGGTGGCTGCGACGGCTGAAAAAGTCGATCTGGGTCAAGGAGTTACCGCGATGTGGCGTCGAACTGGTGGAAACCGAACCGGGTGACCGAACGGGACCGAACTGATTTCACCCCTCAAACAACTTCGATATTTGCATCTGAAACTAATCATTTGAAAATTGATAGATTTGACCTTTCAGTTGATATTCGATTCGCCAAATATAATATTTCTTTTTTCCAAAAAATATCCAATTCTGCAATATAGTATTAAAAGCACAAGTATGGCAGAAGAGTAAATTACGTCATGTGGTAGAAATGGCATCAAAGAAACTGAAACAAAAAACATGAAATACAATTCATGATTTTTTATGAGCAAGCAATACTTATTTTTAACAGTTGCAGCAAAAGATATAATTAAAGGAATCTGAGATGCCAACAATAATATAAATGTGTTAACTAGAAAAAAATACATAATTGGACCAATGTTTATTCTTGTTTGTTTTAGACTGACGGGTAAGAAATCTCTATAAAATTCAAAAATAACAGTGTTTACTAACACAGAATATACGACAGAGAAAACGGCAAATAGATTGCAAAAAAGAAAAACTTTAGGCAAACTCTTTAAATTATTACTTGCAGTCAAAATTATCCAGAATATGTTACAAAAAATTATGGTTGCAAAAATGGTGGCGCCAATAAAAACAACAGGGACTTTGAATTCATCTGTACTATCTATGAATTCAGTTTTATCAAAAATGAATATAAAGATTTCACAAAAAGTGAGATAAATACTATCGATTAAATTCATTCTTTACTTTCTATTAATATAATAAATGTCTATTATAAAATTTCAATCTCAAGATTAAATTCGCCAGTGCCCAGCTAGTCAGCTTCAGACACGCTGTTAAGATGAAGGTTCGGGGGAAGTTGCATTTCTGTTGCATTACCTAAATGATTGTTAGGCAGACCCAAGAGAACAGTTGATGCACCCCAAAATTGGTGGATCGCCTGTAGTTGCGGGAGTTTAATTAATGGGCAGGGTCAAATTGCACAGAGATGCTCCAGAGTGGTTGGGCTCAATGATAGGTGGCAGATCATTTGGAAAAATTCATCGCCACTGCTGCCCCACCACCGTCCCGCAAATTTGCCCCTAGAGCACCCGCCGCGCCACCGGATGGGGGTCGCCATGCCCCACCCCGAAGCGCTGCAGAGGTGCCCACTATGGCCCAACGCGGAGCAGACCCCCACGGGTCGCACCCCGAGCGCCGCCAGTTTACGCCGCCACGTCTACGCCGCAACCGCCGCCGAGTCATTGGTCGCCGCCATCGGCATATTGACGTTGCTCGTCAACGGCATCCCCCTCTGAATCGCCAGCGAAGCAGAGTTAGCAGCCTCCTGCATCGACTTGCTACTCAAATGTGAGTACCGCATGCTCACCTTAGGGTCGCTGTGGCCAAGACAGGCTTGCACTTCATAGAGGGTTCGGCCTGAGTTGACCAGAAAGCTCGCATACATATGCCTGAGGTCGTGAATCCGCAGGAACGGCAACCCTGCTTTTATCCGCAACCGTGACCACACTTTCATGATCGTGGTGTACGGCTTGCCGGTCTGGCGGTTCACAAACAGATGCTCAAACTGGCCTTCAGTATCCAGCTCCGCCAGTACCTCCAGTGCAGAGTCATTCAAGGGCACCACCCGAATCTTGCGGGACTTGGAGACCGTGGCCGGAATGCGCCACACCCTGGTTACCTTATCAATGTCCGCATGCTTGGCGCTCAAAACCTCATTTAGCCTCGCGCCGGTGCTCAGTAAGTAGTAGCAGATCAGGCTTGCGTTTCGTGGGCTATTCGGGTCACGCAGCACGGTCAGCAACCGCCCAAGCTGTTCGTCGTTGAGGTAATGCTCTACCTTGTTATCGACATTGAAAAGCGGCACCTTGGCAGCGGGATTCTTGTCCAGCATGTCCCACTCGATGGCCAAATTGAGGCTCTGACGCAAGAGCTTGACGTGATGGTCAGCGCTGGCTGGCGACAGGCCTTCCGCCAATAGCGCCGTGTGGAACGTCTGGATCTCTTGGCGCGTGATGGCATCAAGCTTCTTGTCACCAAACACCTTCTTGATGCGCAAGCGGTACAGCTCTTCGTCACGCTTCCAGGAACGCTTGCGGGGGGTCACGTAAGGCAGATAGTGGTCGGTGAAAAAATCGTCGTAGGTCAGCATCACTTTCTTCGGTTCACCCTTGGGGTCTATGCCCCGGGCAATGTCGCCTTTGATCACCTTAGCGTGCTTGCGCGCATCCGCAAGGGTAATCTCAGCAGCAGAGCCAATCCGCTTGTGGCATGTCTTGCCAGAGGTGTCTTTGTAACGTAGGTAGTAGGAGCCTTGGCCCGGAGCTGTTGCGCGCACTTCAATATACAGGCCCGGAAGATCTGCATCGCAGAGTTCCTGGCGGTTGATTCCAGCCGGGCATTGCAGCACCTGCGGGAACATCGATTGGGTCAGTTTCAAAATCATGGTGGTTTCCTTTTTGGTAGACGGCAACCACAGCCCCGATCGGAGCAATGGCTGCCAAGTCTTTGGCTAGAGGTGGGTATTTCTGATCCTTAACAATAGTCACAGTCCGAGCAATCAAGCTTGCCGTCTATGAAGATGTCGCCAGGGTGGCATCCGCGAAGGTTTTCAAATTCCACAGTCGAGATGTGACTGCCGTCATCAAGGATGTAGCCACCCTCAGGCGACGTGGTCAGATCAATCGTCCGATAGTAGAAGTCGGTCGGATCCGTGAAGTAAGTGTGCGTCAAGTCATCTGAACGCGATGCGTTAGTAAATTGCATTGTGGTTTCCAAATAAAAATTCATGCGTGACATGCCGGAACTCCGGAGAGCCCGACGTTAGGTTTGGCCAGATCCATCGAGGCCAGACTGGCAAGCCTCCAAGCTTGCAGCGGTGATCGCTTTTGGCATCGAGCAGGTTGAGAGGCGGTGTATCCACAGCGACGAGGTCTCATGGGTTACCACGCCTTGAAATCGCATGGACTGGGTAAGTTTTGAAACCAGCATCGCAGGTTCCCCCAAGATGAATGAGGGTGGTAGTTCAGGTCGATTGGCTCTCACTGGCAAACCTTGAACGAGCAAACCGTTGGGTCGATACCCGGCTTGGGGCTGTAAAGCTTGTTGTTGGCGCTTGGCTTGTTGGCGTAAACCAGCGGAACCAAAGCACCATCAACGAGATACGACAGACAGACGCCCACGCCCCGTCGGAAGCTGTCGGACATACCGTCCCAGACAGCAGGCTCAAACAGGTGCTCGGTCTTGTACTTGACGCCATGCTCCATCCCGCCCAAACCCTGATTCAAGGCCTGAACGATCAAGATGAACAACTGTTTTGGCGAAAGCGCCGCGTTTTCAGCAAGGGCACGCGCACGCTCAAACCGTGATGAACGTCGAAATGCCTCGAAAGAAAGTTTGATTTCCATTTGGTTCCTTCAATGAAAAATAAGGTGTAGATTTTTTGGGTCGAATGAATCGCGGGGGCATGACCAGCCCATTGGTGCGCACTGGTCATGCCTTTTGCCGTTACCGTTTCAACTGGTATCCGAGGTATTCAAATACACCGTGCTCATTGAAACGAAGATTGAAGTTGGGAAAGGTCGCGAAGTGCCTTATGCACAGCACGATTTCGTGTCTCCACCAGCCGTCGAACGGCAGCCAGTGTTGATCCCCAACAAGCTCCTGGGCTGTGTAGATCTCACCTTTGATCAAGTTGCGATTGCCGTTCTCCAAAGTGGTACCCACGAGATGGAACAGCATGGGAGTGACCTGAAATTTCTCCAACACGATACAAAAGCCGTGCACTGACCCGCGGTACTTCTCGAAGAACGCCAGGGTTTCTGGTAATGTCTCGAACGCTTCCTCTGTGGAAGGTGTAGAAGTAGTTGCTTTGTTTTTTGATTTCATAAAAATATCCTAAGAATTGAAATATTGGCTAATGTTGGTGCGGTGGTTTCCGATGGCCTTAGTCGAAGCGAAAACGCGTGGCCTCATGACCGCTACCCGGCAGGACCTTTAACAGGGAATCTGGCTTCTCGGCCAAATACTGAAGGCAGACCGCAGCCAGCTGAATAGGTAGATGCGGCTTATCTGCCCAGAAGTCGATACCCAGGAGTTCGTGCCAGCTGTAGTCGTTGACCGGCAGCAAATACGGATACATCTTTTTGAGTTGTGCCTCCACCGAATCAACAATGGTGGTGTCGACTAGATACTTTTCGAACAAAACCAACGGGCTATCTTGTTGGTTTGGCTTTGTTGGCTTGAGGTGCCTGCAGGTTGCTTGCGTAGTGGTGTTATGTTTCCTTGCCATATATGGCTCCAAAATTGATGGGGTTTTCGAGCGTTGTTTCGAGTCGCCCGGCTCACTTCCTTTGGCGTTCTGTTTTGTTGGGTGTCCTTTCGGTTTGTTCTTCCGTTACCCAACTGGATTCATAGAGATTGATGCAACCTATTGATTTACAAAGATAAAGTAGACTTTTCGTTTAGTTCTCTGCGCACGTTTTATTAATGAATTTGAGGCTTCTTAACGTACCAAATATGGGCATAACACAGCGAAATCTGCCAGAACTGCCTATAAGCTCGCGAAATGTCGAGGCATGCCAACCCTTGGAGCCCTCAAAATGAACGCTTGTAGGCGATTCTGAGAGGTTGACTTTTTTCTCAATTCGAAAAATTGGCGAAGCTAGATGCTCTTGTGTTCAAAAATCGATCTCTTCAGCACTCTTTAGCATTGCCTGTTAGCGGTGGCGGAGTAACGGTGGGGGCAGGGGGCAGCAGACTTTGCCAATCTGGTGATGTTCGCGCCGAGTCTGAAACCGGGCGACTTGAAAGCAGCAGCCGGTTCATGGTTTCTGCCTCCCCCTCCCTCCTCCAACCTAGTTTTGCTCAGCTTTATGGCCCGCAAGACCTAGTGCAAATCGTCATCTTCGAAAGCCACAGAAGTCATGGGGTGTCAAGTAGCGTTCAATACTTTCCACGTAACAGCGTTCAAATCTTTCCAGTAGATCAGTTGGATTTGACGGATTTTTTCCTTTGCTTGAACCGGAACGAATCATTGCCGGTTTCCAGAATTTCACAGTGGTGAGTAATGCGGTCAAGCAAGGCGGTGGTCATCTTGGCATCCCCAAAGACGGTGACCCATTCGCCAAATGACAGGTTGGTCGTGATGATCAAGGACGTTTTCTCGTAGAGTTGGCTGATCAGGTGAAACAAAAGCGCGCCACCGGAGGCCGGAAACGGCAAGTAGCCCAACTCATCAAGAATCAGAGCGTCGATTTGCACCAATTGCTTGGCCAGATTGCCCGCTTTCCCCTGCTGCTTCTCCCGCTCCAACTGATTGACCAAATCCACCGCATTGAAGAATCGAACCCGCTTGCCCTGATGAATGGCGGCAACGCCCAAGGCGGTCGCGACATGTGTCTTGCCGGTGCCAGTACCGCCGACCAGAATCAAATTGTGAGCGCTCTGCATAAAGCCTGCCGTCGCCAATTGCTCCACCTGAGCCTGGGCAAGCGGTGTTTCAGCCCAATCCAAACCCGTCAAATCGCGATGAATTGGAAAGCGTGCTGCCTTGAGCTGATACCGCAGACTGCGTACTTTGCGGTCAGCTTGCTCCGCATCAATCAAACGATCCAGCCAGGCTTCGGGTCGCATGGACTGACGCGGCCCCTCTGCCAACAACTCCGTCCAGGCAGTGGCCATGCCGTAGAGATGCAGCGCCTTGAGTTGGGCCAGGCGATCAATGGACATACTGGCCTCCACGCAGATCATCGTAACGGCTGCAATCGGCCATCGGTTCGACCTGCAAACGCAGTTGGTCGGGCAGATTCAAAGGGGCGGCAGGCGAGGCCGCCGTTAACCGTCTGAGCTCGTTCATAACCACAGCCGCCGTAATGACGCCGCCATCGAGCACCAGCTCACAGGCCACTTGCAGCGGCTCCAGGCCCACATCCCGGCTGACCAGCAACAACTCCACAAAGGCGCGATCCCCCTTGGGTTGTTTCAAAATCCGATCACGCACCACTCGGATGGGGTGGGGCAAGTCCCAATCCTGAAACGGTGCCCCATTGCGCAGGGCACCCGGCTTCTTCTCCAGCACTGACAGGTAGTGCCAGGGGTCACAGATCAACTGGTCGCGCCCAAAGCGACGGCCATGCTGGGCAATAAGCTGGCTGTCTGCGACGATCCGCACCTGATGGGCACACAGCCGCACTGACACCACTTTGCCGGCATAGGTGGCTGGCACGCTGTAGCGGTTGCGATCGACGCGCACCAGGCAGGTGTTGGAGACCCGCATCATCTGTTCGACGTAACCATCGAACCTACTGATGATGGGGCGCAGGCTTGGCACTTCTTGGGCAAAGCACTCGGCTATCGTGCGTGGTGCTTGGGCTGGATGCGGGCGCCCTGCCAACTCCCGACAACGCGTGGTCAGCCACTCGTTCAATGCATCAAAGCTCTTGAAGCGTGCCATGGGGGTGAACAGCCATTCCCGCACGTTGCCAACCTGGTTCTCGACTTGGCCTTTCTCCCACCCAGAGGCCGGTGTGCAAGCCACGGGCTCGAACAGGTAATGGTTGGCCAGCGCCATGAATCGGCGATTGAACTGGCGAGCCTTGCCCAACAAAATAGCGTCGACCACCGTTTTGAGGTTGTCGTAGATCAGGCGCTGGGGTACACCGCCAAAGAAGGCGAAGGCCCGGTTGTGGGCATCAAACACCATCTCCTGGGTCTCGCGCGGGTACGCCGCAACAAACATCTGGCGGCTGTGGGCCAGACGAAAATGCGCCACCTTGATGGTTTGGTTAACACCATCAATTTCCACATGTTCCTGGCTCCAATCGAACTGGCAGGCGTCACCCGGGGCAAATACTAACGGGATAAACGCCTCCTTGACACTCGGTTTTGCGTGGCTCGCCTTCCATTGTTTGACGAAGCGTTGCACGCTGTCGTAGGCCCCTTGATACCCTTCGCCTTGCAAACCTTCGAATAGACGATGCGCTGTGCGTCGTTGGGCCTTGGGCAGATGGCGCTCGGTTTCCAGCCAACCCTGCAGTGTCTTTTGGAATTCCCCCAGCTTGGGTGCCGGTTGCACCTGGCGGTGGTAAACCACTTCGTTCTGGGTTTGTAGATGCTTACGAACGGTGGGACGGGAAAGCTTCAGATCACGCGCAATGGCGCTGATGCTCTCTTTGCTGACGAGGTGACGGCGCCGGATTTCGGCTATGACTTGCATTGATAACACTCCAGATTCCCCGGCAAAAGCGCCGGATGGTTGCACAACCCCGGGTGGAAACTTTTGGACGCTGTTTACCCCGGGAATCTGGAAAGTTTTGCACGCTGTTTAACACAACATCAGGGATTGGGGGAGAGGGTTGTGTACGGCAATGCGTACAGGGAAAGGGTGGTGGAAGTGGTCGATACTTGGTCAGTGAACAGTGATGTCAAAGTAGCTGTCGCGCCAGTCATCCTCACAGCCAGCCAGGTGGTTGGCTTGGGCATTAACTGCTTCGCTGTAGCTGTCCTCGGGAATGTCCCAATCCAGAACGGCAATGGCGGCATCGAAATAGCGGTCTTGAACTTGCATGATAAAAACTCCTAAGATTTATAGACATAAAAAATGGCAAGTCCCAGAATGAGAATTGCCACGGACGGGATCGGATGGATTGCGGTCAACAGAGCGGCAGCCGCGATGCCCATCCAGCGGGTGCTGGAGAACATCAGACCTAAAGCGCAAGCTGTTACCAGAGCAGCAGTGATGGCGATGTGTGTTCCTTGGGTTGTGTGATGGAAAAGTTGTGCACCGAGCAGATTTGCAGTGCTGAAAAGCAGTTCAGGCAACTGCCATAGCCGAAAAGCGTTCGGTATTCGGTCGGTCCGCGCCTCACCCTGCGCTACATCACTAAGGTATGCAGCAACAGAGCGGCGGACTTAAACTCCAGCGAACCAGCGCACGCCTGATGGGGCTGGCTATGGGCGTTGGGATGAACGCGGCTATGTCAGTCGCAGTTATGGCCGCTGGCGGGCGGTTTACGTCCGCTTGGACGGACGGCCACGTTTGGCAACAGGTACTTCGACAGCTTCGGCAGCATCGACTTCGGCAACATCGGCCACTGTTTCCAGCGCTGCCAGTGCTTCATCAGCATCGCCCAGATCCACACCGGCTGCGATTAGGGAATTGATGTGTTGCAGGAATGGCTTGAAATCCTGCCGCATGTAATGCCGCTCGGATGGACAAACCAAGCCTTCGCCACGCAGCACAGCCAGCATAAAACCCGCGTTGTTCCGGCTGGTTCCTGCGTACAGTGGCGCGAGCGTGGCCGATGTGATCTTGTCGGCGTGTACCAAAGCATTGGCGATGTCCATAAACGCCACCCAGTTTGTGCTGAACATTCCGGCGGCTGTATTGCTGCGCAAGCTCAGGTAAATCGCATTGCTTTCGTCACAGCCGATGGCGTACCCCAATATGCTCTTGTTGGACAGGCTCGTGGTCGTGGCCACTTTCAGCACACGCATGGGATCGACGGTGGCTTCTGGAATGTCGGTAGCTTCGGATTCGGCAATGACGGTGTCGGCAGATGCTGTAACTGTTGTCATGGTGAAAATCTCCTTTTGGTGAATGGTTGGGAAGTGCTCAGTTAACGCGACGACGTTCCAGGCTGGGCAATTGGCGCGGCGATGGCCAGTAGCGATACCGGCGCGGAAAGCTGTCTTTGGGCAGGAAGGCTGAGGTGGAAGTGCAAATTGGCGCGTTGTGGCAGATGGTCATGGTGGTTTCCTTGGTAAAAGTGGATGGAAGATCGATAGCTGTTGCCTATCTATATAAGATGCTCCTAGAAGCGAAGCGGCGGCAGATACAAAAAGGCCACCGCTTGGGTGGCACATCGAAGGCACCGCTTAAGTGGCATTGGCTGGGACGTCGGAAAATGGCTCAAGGCAATATCGCCGGAACTGCATACAGACGGCACATCGCCAGCAGCTCAGGCAGGTCAATGCCTTTGGGCACGAACACCTCGATGCCAAAGCCGTCCTGGCCAAGTACGTACACCAGCTCGTACCAGTGGGTATGTTCCAGAACGGACTCGTGGCGGTTGGCAAGAATGGGGAAACCCAGCTGTGCATCAAGGTTGGCAAGGGTGTCGCCCAGTTCGACTATGAGGATGTAGCCCAGGATCTCCGGGCAGTCTGCAACTCGGGCAAAGGTGTCGGATATGAGCTGGCGTAGCTCTGGACCCAGTGCGCCAACATCGGCAGCGGTTCGAATGATTTGCATAGTTACTCCAGTCAAAAAAGAAAGCACCCAGGACCGCGAGGATCGAGGGTGCTTTGTTGCCTTAGACCGGGTGGACTAAGGGTTGGGGCCAATTTGAAGGCATGCCCGATATGCCTACGACATTTCCAGTTTTGCGCCCACGTAACGTCGTCAAATAGGCTTATTGCCGCGCGCGGCTTTTGGAAAACACAGTGGAGACAAAAAAGCACCCGAGACCACAAGGATCAGGGGTGCAAAAAGAAGATCAGTTGTTTGCTACATCATCAGTAGCGCAGGGATTCCGTACGCAATCAGCAGGAACATCAGAAAGCCAGAGAGGAACGCTCCCAGAATCCCTGCCACCAACGTCACCAAGGCCATCTGCATGGTGTCGATAAAGCCCATGGGAGGCATCTTGGCGAACCGAGTGGCTGCGCCGATGTGGTCAGTCGTGGCCCAGCGGCCAAGTCCGGTGATCACGAGTTCGACACCTTTTTGCCAAAAATCCGGATTTTCCGTCCCGACCTGCCAATAGATTCAACCACTTACGTCAGTTTTTGCGTCCTGAATGAAAAGTGCTTGTAGTGGCACGTTTTGCTATTCAAGTAGTTTTTTACTTTCAGATCCGAGCTACACTCAACCCCATGTTCATCAAGGTCACCCAATCCGCAAATCGGCGCTACGCCCAGTTGGTGGAGTCTTTCCGCAACGAAGAAGGCAAACCCCGCCAACGCACCGTCTGCACCTTGGGTCGCCTTGAGACCGGTGGCGAAGTCGATACCCTGATTGCCTCCTTGCAGCGCGCCCGAGGGCTGGCTCCTACAGCTTGTGCACTTGACGGCCTGCGCTTTACCGACAGTCGCCACGCCGGCGACATCTGGGCCTTGTCTGAACTCTGGCGCTCCCTGGGATTTGACTCTCTGGCGACCTCCTGGCGACACTCCAAAACCGAGGTTGATGTCCTGACCTGTTTGCGCCTGATGGTCTTGAACCGCCTGTGTGACCCCGGTAGCAAACTCGGTGTGCTGCGTTGGCTTGAAACGGTGGCCTTGCCTGCGGACTCTGGAGTTATCACTGAGCACCAGCACCTGCTGCGCGCCATGGACGTGCTCGATGAGCACAGCGACAAACTCCACACCCGGCTGGCCACGCTCATGCGTCCCCTGATTGACCAAGACCTCTCGGTGGTGTTTTATGACCTCACCACAGTGGCTGTCACTGGCCAGGCAGATGTCGAAGATGACGTGCGTGCTTACGGCATGGCCAAGTCTGGCCTGATCGAGCGCCAGTTTATGTTGTCCCTGGTGCAAACCGCTGAGGGTTTGCCCATCGCTCACGAAGTCCATCCTGGCAACACGGCAGAGGCCAAAACCCTGTTGCCCATGATCCGGGGACTGTTGGCGCGCTACCCGCTCAAACGCGTGGTGCTCATTGCCGATCGGGGGTTGCTCAGCACTGTCAACATCGATGAATTGAACAAACTGCAAGCGCAGCTCAAAAAAGGCGCACGAGATGTGGCCGTGGAGTACATCCTGGCGGTGCCGGCAGCACGATATGGGGACTTTGCAGATGACCTCAAAAAACTCAATGAGGCCCAAAAGGTTGGCCAAGAATGGTGCGCCGAGACCCGTTGGAGCGATAGCCGCCTGGTGGTGGCGCACGACCCGGTGGCGGCCAGCAGGCGTACAGTCGCACGAGACAACACGATAGCTGAACTGATTAAGCTGGGCCAGCAGTGCAGCGGCAAACTCGACGCGCAAGACGAGTGTCAGCGCACCGGGACAAAGAACAAAAGCAAAGGCCGTCCGATGTCGGATTCGGGTACCAAGGCGCGTTTCTACCATGCAGTCAAAGACGCCCATATGGCGCATCTGATCAAGGTGGACTTGAAGGCTGAGCTGTTCAGCTACGCGATTGACGAGGACAAAAAGCGCTATCTGGAGCTGCTCGATGGAAAGCTGCTGCTGGTGACCAACACCAGCGCATCAGCGGCTGAGGTGGTGCAACGCTACAAGAGCCTGGCTGATATTGAACGAGGATTCCGGGTGCTTAAATCCGACATCGAGATTGGCCCGGTGTATCACCGATTGCCCAAGCGCATTCGCGCCCATGCGCTGATTTGTTTCATGGCGCTGGTTCTGTACCGGGTGATGCGCATGCGGCTCAAGGCAGCCAAGCGACCAGAGTCACCGACCACGCTACTGGAGCAACTCAAACGCATTCATCAGCAGACTGTTGAGACCGGGGACGGGAAAACATTGACCGGATTGACCGAGATCACACCGGCCCAGAAGTCGCTGTTTGCTGCCTTGGACTTGACACCACCCACCCCTTCAGACCTCGCCAAACCCGTTTTGTAGTCTGCGCTTTGAAGTCCGTTTCTAATGGAATCATGCACTTACATCCAGGAAGTGTCGAACTTGAGTGGCTATGGTGTCACCCGGCTCGACGAGCAGGATGAATCCCAGGATTTCGGGGCAGTCGCTGACCGTGGCAAAGACACGATCGATAAGTTGTCGGAGTTCAGGATCGGAAATGGCATCGGCAGGTGAACGGATGATTTGCATAAGGTTGCTCCAGAAAAATGAGGACGAAAAAAAGCCCGCGACCCTTTCGGGAGGCAGGCAAGGTGGGGATTGGCTAGTGGGTTGCTACATAAACAGCAGGAGCGGTATACCGTAGGCGAACAACAAGACAATCATGATGGCTGACCCAATGGCACCCAGGATTCCGAAGAACAGCTGGATCAATAAACTAATTGCTTGAATATAGGTTTAATATCATTCACTTTTTTCAAGAATAGAAAACTCACCAATGCATGCTCTTTTTGAATCTTCAAGAATTTTGTTATATGTAGCCGCAATTCCAACCCCAGCTCGATATCTAACTTCGATGGTTGGCGGTAGTTTTTCGCTTAAGGCTGACAATGCTTTTTCTTCAATATTTTTCATGCATGATATTTTTTCTTCAAGAGTACCATCTCCCTCCTTGCAAGCCTCAGCCTTTTCAACAAACATTATTCTCAATTTAGATCTTTCATCTTCAGATTTAAAATTTGGAATTGCACATGAAAAAAGAATTTTTGGCGCACCCAATTCTTTGTATTTGGCATAGTCAGCGTCAGATATGCCTCCTGGGTTCCCGCATGCTGTAATGACGATTATCAAAGGATAAGTTATATAGTTCTTCATTTTCTACGATATATATTTATTAACTAATTATTGACACATTTATGATTTAAAAAATACCATCATGTGATTTTTCGTAAATTTAACGATAAATTTTATTATTTTTGACAAAATTTCGATAAAAGTTTATATTATTTGTTGAAATATTAAAATTGATTTCATATTTAACTATTTGTTTTTGGTACCGCTATTAATTTTAATAAAGAAATTTTTATCACTCATTGAATTTTTAATTATTTAAATCCAAGAATCTTCTTTTTTTCGACATCAAACTCTTCTTGAGTCAATATTCCCTTTTGACGGAGATCATCTAGATCGATTAGTTGTTTGTGAAAATCTATATTGCTTAAATTCGGTTGGTTCGGCATGCCTTGGCGGGATGATTCCTTGGAGTGTCCTGACTTAAGTCCCATCGCAATTCCTGCTCCTGCACCTACCACTGCGCCAAAGATTGGACCAATAATTGGTATTGGAACTGCAACGGCTGCGCCTATTGCTGCTCCCGTGGCTGCATCTTTGCCCATCTCAGATTTCGCCGCTCGCCTTCCAAGCTCGACAGCTTCGTCAGCAGCCGTACTGATTGCAGATCTTGTTTTTTGCACGACCATCTTTGTATCTTCATGCTCGACAAATGCGTTAACAGACCTAGAGGCTTGTTGGGCTTTCTCTTGCAAGAAGGTCTTCATCCCCTGCAGCTTTGAATTCATGTAGGTCCCCGTTTTCCTTGAAGATGGAAATCTGGTTTGTCACTGTAACGACTTTCGTGACGACAACTTTGATCTATGTCACGAAACTGGTTACATGCCCAGTTCTCATGCAGTCTCCGTTGTTGGCCGTCGTATGCGCCAGTTGCGTGAGCTGAAAGGGTGGTCGCAAGAGAAGGTCGGCGTAGCGATTGGCATTGACGAATCCAGCAGTCGTGCCAAGATCGGTCGATACGAACTCGGCATGCATGAACCTGCAGTGCCGACAGCGAGGCTCATAGCAACAGCTCTCGGTGTGCCTCTGACCTATCTCTACTGCGAAGATGATGGAGTCGCTGCGCTGCTAATGGCGCTGCATAACCTCGATGCCCGCGAACGTGGCCGCAAGGTTGAGGGGCTCCTTGAGCAGCTTGCTGCTGCCTGAAACCGAAGATGCCTAAGGATTCCACTGAATCCCTCCACTAGGTCAAGGTTGAAAACGCCTTATACCCAACGATGTACTGGCCAATCACTGGCTCTGTGGAGGAAGACTTTAGCACCCAGCTGCCTATGGCGTTTCGCAGATTCGCTGTTTGTTGATCTGGGTCAACTTGACTCAATCACCCTAGCCACGTCCCCACGGCAGACAGAGCAACCCGACCAGCAACAAGTCGCCTCGTCTGACAATGCAAGTGAAGTTGGTTATGGTTACCTCATGCCTGCATGTGCTGCACCAGACGTTAGACATCGGCAGCTGCCTTGTCTGCGGTGGAATTGCGGTCCAAAGTTTTGCAGCAGGCGCGGTGAATTCAGGAATATTGTCGATATTCATGTAGGCAATGCCTTCGCTGTATGAACACAATCCTCCCAAGGCAGCACGTTACAGCCACAATCTGCAGCGCCACTGTCAGACGCCAAGGCAGGAATCAGCGGCATCAATCTTGGCTTCTTTGCTGGCAGCATCTCTTCAGATTTATCTCCTGCGGCATCCAGATTCGGTATCCACCGCGCAAACGGCGTCAGGTCTGCAACATTCGTGATGTACCAGCATTTCTTGGTGACATCCCAGCGTGCCCCGAGGGCTTTGACGGCGTCTTTTTCTGCAAAGGGAGTGACCAAATTGATTCTCATGGCCAGATTATCCGTACTTGTCGAAATAGCCCCCCCTGGTTTCCGAGGGGCGTTTTATCGTGGTGAACAGTCAAACGGCAGGACTGTCGCCGATCATGGCGATTGCCAGAAACTATGCTCTTGTTCGATAAACAACCCAGCCAGTCAACGCGCCAGCGATAGACCGCGTCAGCCAATAAAAAAGCCCCTACGATTTCTCGTAAGGGATTGTTTTACTTGAGTTTTTTGGCTCCCCAAGTTGGTTAAATCTGATGACTGGGAACCAGGGATTTTGATGTGATTTCTTGGCTCCGATCGTTTTCTTGGAGTTACAGAATCATCAGGCGGCTATGGCCATATAGCCGACAGCCTTATCTCCAGACAGCGGTCATCCAAATTAACTGGGTTTGTGGTATTTACCGGAGTGAACCGGGCAAATCAACCAGCCATTGCCGCTCCAGTTGAACGACCGGTCAGTCCTCACTGAGCGTCGCGTCTAGTTCAGGTGCACTTCGATCGAGTTCCGCGACGAGTAGGCGGGCAGTGGAGCGTGACAATGGTCCGAGGTCCACGGTCCTGCCATCAAGGAGCGATCGCTCTACGCTGGCGCCGTCGAAGGCAGCCGGAAGCTCCAGGCGAAGCGCATCAAGTCTGGCGGCGGAGACACCCAATACTAGACGTATAGATACGGGCACAGGTTGTTGCTCAAACCATCCGGGATCGCCCGGCATAGACGGGTCGCCGACTTCCCATTGATCATCTGGTGAGTTCCTAACGGCGACACACCGCTTCAGAGCGACTGCTACGGCGAGTTCGTCGTGGTCTTTTGTCTGATACACGTTCTTGCGGCAATCTTGACAGTAGCCTATTGCTGGGTTCGCAGTCTCCGCGAGCTCGGACCAATTCTTGCCACATTCGAAGCTGAGAGTACAGTTTGGCATCGTGAGGCCTACCGATTCGCGTTTATCCACCGCGCTACGACGCTGAAAGACACTATGTCACCTCCCGTGGCTGATAAATCATGTTGAACTAAACCGCCAGCTCAGGCAGTTGCGATAGAAGATTGAACGCTTTTCCCCGCTTATTGAATCTGATCATAACGGGACAGACGCAGAAATCTGCGAGGGAGCGGGCCCGCATAACGAATGGCAATCTCAGTCCGAACCCAGTCGCGAGTTTCGCCACAATGTCGCGGATCTATCCTGACCGAAGATGACCGGCAACAGGAGCCTGATTCGCCTCTCAAGAAACATCTACGACCAATTCGACAGTGATAGAGTTGACTGGCTTGACCTATCACCTTTCAATTGAGGAGGAGCGCTATGCCCACTATTACATCAGGACCTTGCCGAATTTGGCTCGCGTCTGTCTTTAGCGTCAATCTGTTATTGCAGTGCGGCCTCACTTTGGCGGCTGATCCGGTTCAGGCACGTAAGGAAATCACAGCGATGGGATTGCAATACACTGGCCCTAACTTCGCAAAGGCGGCTGGTAACGGAGACATGACTGCGGTCCAATTGTTTCTTGATGCTGGCATGGACGTCAATGAAGGTGGCGGCGCAGCACTCGGCTTGGCGGCAGGCAGGGGCAAGACGGCGATGGTGAAGTTCCTAATGTCCAAAGGCGCAAAACCAACCTCTGACGCTTTGCAATACGCACGGACAAGGGGATACACGGAGATCGAAAAGATGCTGCGCGACGCGGGTGCAAAGGAATAGGATCTAGCGCATTGACGGTTTTCAGCCTGTCCCATCCCCAAACACCCCCACCGAACCAAGGCAGAACCGCAGAACGCACGATGCGTCAGCGATAAACCGATTCAGCCAATAAAAAAGCCCCCACGATTTCTCGCAAGGGCTTGTTTAAATTGAGTTTCTTGGCTCCTCGACCTGGGCTCGAACCAGGGACCTACGGATTAACAGTCCGGCGCTCTACCGACTGAGCTATCGAGGAACAGCCTAAAATTATATGCTATTTTCCTTCTAAGTCACAGCCAAATGGCAAAGAAATTGATGCTCCATGAGATTGAGGATTCTTAAACGCGGCAACTTTGAACTTAAAATGTGCCATAATGCAAGGCTTGTTTCCAAGCACCTCCAGCGAGGAAATAAGGGCGGTTAGCTCAGGGGTAGAGCACAGCATTCACACTGCTGGGGTCGGAGGTTCGAAGCCTCCACCGCCCACCAAACAGGTGTCACGATAAGTTTCAAGCTGACGCCATCCTCGTATCACCGAGTTGCCAGTCCATGAGCTGACTGGCGTACCTTCAGATTATTCCGTCTTTGCCGCTGGCGTTAGAACCGTCGAAACAGGTACCGGCACCAATATCTGTGCATCCATACGTCCTTTTAACGCACCATAGTAGGCCTGCGCTTCTGCTGCAGTCCACCACTGGGCGTACTGCTCCCGGTCCTGCTGCGCGGACGCTTGCGTTGCCTCTTGGCGTGGCACCAGCTTATTGATCCGGACAATTGCGTAACCTTTGGAGCCTTGATCGATCCCGACCCACGCTGGCAGAACCGCAGCATTTGCGCGCAATACCGCTGACACGATTTGCGGAGAGACGCCCTGAGGTTGGTCACGCGAGATCAATAGTGCCGCAGGCAACACTGCCTTTGAGGCATCTGCCTTGAACTGCGCCAATTTTTCGGCGCCGTCTTTCTTCGCCATTTGAGCCGCCTGCGCCGCAATCACGCGTTCACGTACCGTTTTTTGAACCTCAACCAATGGCAAAGTCCTTGCCGGGCTGTGCTTGATGACCCTGCCGGCGGTAAGTTGGCTTACAGCCGTTTCAATCGCTTCGGTGTTTCGTCGCTTTTCCACGCTATCAGGTGAGAAAACTGCGCTCAAGAACTTCTCACTGGCCAAAACACCGGTTGACCCGGGCGAAACCTGCCGTTGCAGCCCATTTGCCAGTTTGATGGGCAACTGCAATTTGTCAGCCACCGGCTTGAGGCTGTCAGACTGCTCGTAGACAGTATTGGTGAAAAGTTCCGCAACCTCAGCATATTTCCGTTGCGCCTGTTGGGTCTTCAGGTCATTCTCGATCCCTGTACGTAGTTCCTCAAAACTACGCTGTTTGGGCGTCTTGATGTCGGTCAGCTTGATAATGTGATAGCCAAAGTCTGACTCAACCACGTCGCTGAGATCGCCCATTTTCATGGCATAGACGGCGTCTTCGAACGGTTTCACCATGGCACCACGCTGAAAGAAGTCCAGGTCACCCCCTTTGGCAGCCGAGCCAGAATCCTGCGATTCAGCTTTGGCAACCTCGGCAAAAGTGTTTGGCGCTGCGCGCACCTTCTTCAGCAATTCTTCGGCCTTGGCCTTGGCGCGTTCACGTTCCGTCGCAGGAGCGTCTTTTGGTGCATTGATCAGGATGTGACTTGCCCTGCGCTCTTCATTGCCACTGAGTCGCGCAACGTTCTGCTCATAATAGGTTTTCAGGTCAGACTCAGCAATCTGTATGCCTTTCTTGACTGTCTCGATGTCAAGCACCACATATTCAATGTCGACCTGCTCTGGTGCCTGGAACATGGCCTGGTTGGCCCTGTAAAACGCTTCAACCTCTGCGTCGGTTGGCGTTATTTTGCTGAAATAGCTGGAACTTTCAAGTTGCAGCAGCTGAATCTCACGTTTCTCAAAAAAAGCCTCCAGAGCAATGTCAGCGACAGACGGTGAGGCGAAGCCGGACGCCCTGACCGCCGCCTCGATCTGCTGTTTTGACAAGTCCTGGCGAACCGAATTCTCGAACCCCTCAGGCGTCAGCCCTTGACTCGCGGCAAGCTGGCGATAACGATCCATATCCAGTTTTCCGTCCGGTTTGCGCAACGCTGCAATTCCGGGGTCGTCCTGCAAAAATCTGGCCAATCGTGCATCACTTGTCAGCAGGCGTGATTGCAGTGCTGCTTGGGTCATCACCTGATCACGAACCAGGCGCTCCAAGGTCGCGTAACGAGCTTCCGGCGAATCCAGCAGTTTGGCGTCAACATCTGGCATCGAAGCCCGCACGCGATCAGCCTCCACCTTGTGGGCCCGGTCCCATTGCGCCTGTGTAATATCAACGCCAGCCACACGGGCCACTGCAACATCTGAGTCACCCATCCGGTTGTAGCCGTCGATTCCAAAAAGTACGAAGGAGGGAATGATCAGCAAAAACATCAAGACCATCATGATCTTGGTGTGCTTACGGACGAAATCAAACATGCGCGACCTCAATTTCGGGGGAACAAAAAAGGCGAACCGAGCGTTCGCCTTTAGCTTTGTGGTGGGTGATGACGGGCTCGAACCGCCGACCTACGCCTTGTAAGGGCGAACTAACCAATCATCAACTACCAATGAAAAACGCCTTTTCATTGGAGAACCTTAGACCTTATTTCTGCTATTGCTTGCGGTTAAGTGCAGGTACTAACTAGAATTTGCACTTACGGTGCACTTAAGTTCTAAAGGGTCCCCAATGCAAGGCGCGATTGTATCAATTGAGAGGTCAACCATCGCGAAGGCAGCGCAGGCCAAAGACAAGCCTGCCCGGCCAATAGAAATCAGGTCCGATAGAGTGCTGGGTTTGTTGCTGCGCATCCAACCAAGCGGGTCGAGAACCTTCTACGTTCAAGTAAAACGAGGTCAGCGGGTCAAGATCGGCCCTGCTGGCACTTACACCCTCAAGCAAGCCGAGGAACGAGCCAAGGCCATTCTGAGGGACCCTGACGCCGCGCTTAAGTGCAGCGTAAGTGCTCAGACCCTGGATGAATACATCACCAACCATTACACCGACCATGCACTTGCCAAACTAAAGAACGGTCAGAAATCCATCGACCGGGTCAGAGCAATCTGGAAGTCGCTGTTATCCAAACGACTGACCGACATCAAGGCCACTGACATCGACAAGCACCGCGACAAGCGGGTAAACGCTGGCGTGACGCCTGCGACGGTCAACCGCGATGTATCGGCCCTGTCTGGGGTCCTGGCGCATTGGGCTAAGAGTACCGGGTCAGAGCATCCATTGGCCGGGTTTGAGGTCCTGCGGGTTGCTGACGACGAGGTCGTGCGCTACCTGACCCCGGACGAATCAAAACGACTCAGGCAGGCGTTGGCTGATCGTGATGAATCAGCCAGCGCTGCCCGGGTCAGTGCGAATCAATGGCGCAGCGACCGTGGCAGAGAGCTACTGCCAGTGATCAGCGGGTTCTGCGACCACATGACGCCGATGGTCCTGCTGAGTCTCAACACTGGCATGAGGCAAGGTGAGCTTTTCTCGCTGGCCTGGGAGTCTGTGGACCTGAGCTTGAAAACCATCACGGTCCTGGCGTCGCACAGCAAGGGCAACAACACCCGGGTGATTCCGATCAACACCGAAGCGCTGGCGGTGCTGACGACGATCAAACCAAACCCGGCAAAAGGTCTGGTGTTCAAGTCACCAGTCACTGGCGGCAGGTTCAACAACGTCAAAAAGGCGTGGGCAGAGATTACCAAGGCGGCAGGCGTACCGGACCTGCGTTGGCACGACCTGCGGCATGACTTCGCATCGCAGTTGGTGATGAAGGGAGCGCCGCTGTTTACGGTCCAGAAGTTGCTCGGTCATGCCAACAGTCGGATGACCCAGCGTTACGCCAAGTTAGCACCATCGACGTTATCGGATGCAGTGAACCTACTTTGATTACACCGAAGCCGTGGCGGTGTTTATCCACGGCAAAGGCGATACGACCGCCCTGCCCGTCTACCACTCTCAAAACAGGAGTTTGAAAATGGGTACTTTCGATTCTACAAACGGTGACTTCGCAGGCTTGACAACTGCACAAGTTAAGACCGTTCTGTCAGCCATTGCCACTCAGGCCCTCACGATATCGCAGGTCTGCTCTGCTCACGCGATGGAACATGACGCCGATGAAATGGGCAACGTATTCAGGACGCTGGAAATGATGGTGTCTACGCTTGGTTCGTTGGCTGATCGACCACTCGGAGGCGGTTGCGTTGGTGATGTTGCCGCCTGGCACTGCGGACCAAACTTTGCCACTGTGGAACACTATAGGTAGTGTCTTCGTTGCATAAAAGCACCACCTATGGTGTTTTTATGCTTGCAAGTGTCTGCTGTTGATGTATACTTCGAGCCATAGGCACTGGCAGCGCATACGGCTGGTGCTGAAAACTGGTTGCTAGACACCTAAGTCTTGACAGGGGTGGTCCCCCAAACGAACCGGGCAACGCCCCCGCTGGCCTATAAACGGTCAGTCAGTTTCGAGTGAGCTTCGCCGACACCCTGTCGTGACGCGAATAAGCCCGGAAGCCTGAGTGAGCTTTTGAGTATGTAGCAGGGTAGCTTCGCGCTGCCCTGCCTGTATTTTCATCAGGGCAGCGTGTAAATCACTTACACGCTATGGAAAAAATCACTTTACCACCGCTGGTGCATTCACCCGATAGCGCAGGTCCGCGCATTGGTGTTCCTACTCGCACCATTTACGACCTTATCGCCAAAGGCGAAATCCGCAGTTTCAAGTCAGGCAAGCGTCGGCTGATTCCTGACGTCGAGTTGCAAAACTACGTACAGCGCAAGATGGCGCAGGCGTGTGCAGCATGACTGACAACAGAAAGCGTTTGGAAACGCTCAGGGCAAAAGCAGCGTTGGCTGGTCATCAGTTGATCGAGACTCAAGGCGGCTACATGGTGCGCAGATGGTGCTACAGCAAGCACGTTGACAGTCTTGATGACGTTGCGGCATTGCTGGAGAAGATGACAGGGAGGCCAGCGAAATGACCAACCTGCATGAACTGGCAAAAGCAATCCGCCTGCCCTATGGCGACAAGGGCGATGCACGATCGGCCAAACGCCGGGAGCTTCGAGCGCTTTCCAAAGCGTTTGGCCGCGCCCGTGCAGCCGCAGATCGAGCGTTACAGCGTAAGAAATGAAAAAGCCACGTTTGGAGCGTGGCTTGATCGGTTGCTAGAAGCAGAAGTGAGTGTCTGCATTCTAGCAACTGCTTAAAAATTAAGCAATGCTTCATCGTGGTTCCCAACACAAGGAACCATCACATGGACAACTTAAACCCGGCACTGGTTGCCGACCTATCAGACCGCATCCTGGCCTATTGCAAAACCAAGCCTGCGGTTAGCTTTGCTGAACTATCGAGGGACGTTGAAGGTTTCAAGGGCGGTTACTGCTGGGAGTTTGGCCGCACCAACATCATTTTCTGGTCTGGCCTCAGTCTGGAAGCTGGCACTGCAATAAGCAAGCTGTTCCGTTCAGGCCGCATTGATCTTGACCCATGCCACCCGCTGACATATTTGATCGACGGTCATGCTCTTAATTTGCCACTGGCAACGGAGGCGAAAAGCTACGACACCGAGCATTGGTTGCCTGTCGTGCTGAACCTGAAAGGCGGTGCAGCATGACTTGGCACGACCATCAAGTGATGTGCTTTAACGGACGGGGTGACACACACAAAATTCTCAACGATGACGGCACTCCCAACAGGAACCCCCTGGCTGGCAAGCCTTATGACACTGTCAGCCTGCGCTCGGTGTGGGCGATGGCTGAAACACCCGGCAGCAAGCCCAAGGACAAGGCGTTGGACCTGATGGCTAGCAGCTACTGCGCAAGTGATGGCCGCACCCATGCCGTGCAAAAGCAGCACGGACAGTTCGTGCTGTTGCGTTGCGACATTGACGGAGGCGAAACGACATTGGAGCAGCTACGGGCCGCGCTGGTGGCTTTCGCTGGCGCTGGCGCGGCACTATGCATTTACAGCACCAGTAGCGCATCGCCAACGGTCAGAAAATGGCGCGGCATCATTGCCCTGACCGAGCCGATTGGCTTTGCTCAGTGGCACCGCCTGCAACGTGCGTTTCACATGCACCTGATCAAGAATGGCATTCTGTTCGATGTGTCGATGGAACGTGCCGGGCAACACATGGTCGCGCCCAACAAAACCAGCGACTTCTGGCAGTTCCATGTAAACGAGGGCGATGGCCTGGACGTCAATGGCGCTGGTGTAGCGCAGGCGTTGGCTGATCTGGACGCTGCTGATGCGCTGGTGGAGGAAGCCGCCAAGGAAGCCCGTAAACGAGCCGCAGAGCGCCGCAAAGCACAGGGAGATGCAGGCGGCTTGATTGACGCGGTCAACGCTCAAAACGAGCTTGCAGATGTATTTGAGCGCTTCGGGTTCACCACTGAAAACGGCACCGATTGGAATCATCCGGAGTTGCAAACCAGTGGCAGCTATTCCTGGCGTGACTATGGCGGCACCTGGGTATGTGTGAGCGCCGCCGCTGAAGCGCACCGCATCGGTGCTAGGTCAGCCAACGGCTTCGGCTTCGGTGACGCCTTCGATCTGATTGTTCACTTTGACTTCGAGGGCGATCAGAAACGCGCCATTGCGGAGCTATCGCAGATTGTGACGGTGACAGACCAAGACAGCGGCGAAATGCAATCCTGGCACGACAAGACAAAAACCGATTGGATTAAGCGCCAGCAAACCGCATCGGCTGATGACTTCGACGATGTGACTCAGGACGCCGAAGGCGACCATGCAGCAAAAGCAGCGGTTAGCGCGTTGGAGTCGATCAAGAAGTTTTCAGCGAAAGGACGCAGTGAGTTTATGAAAAGCAAAATGCTTGATGATGTGTTTGTTCTGGATTCCCTGGCGATTCTGGGTCAGTGGACGGTGTTCTATGCGGCACCCAATTCCGGAAAAACGCTGCTAACTCTGCGGCTGTTGGCAGACTCCATCGATGCCGGGAACATTGACGGTGAAAGGGTTTTCTATGTCAACGCTGATGACGGTTATCGGGGCGCGGTAGAGAAACTCCAACTGGCCGAGGAGTTTGGATTTGAAATGCTCATTCCCAACGAGCAGAAGTTCAAGCCCACCATGTTGACAACCATGATGCGCCAGCTTGTTACCGCTGGCGAAGCGCATGGCGTGGTGTTCGTTTTGGACACCCTCAAAAAGTTTGTGGACCTGATGGAGAAGTCCAAACAGTCGGAGTTTGGCAAAACAGCCCGTGAGTTTGTACTGGCAGGCGGCACCCTCATTGCACTAGCCCATGTCAACAAACACAAGGACGCAATGGGTCAGTCGATCAGCGCCGGGACGACAGATATCGGTGACGACGCCGATTGTGTGTTCGTGATGGACGTACTGCGCAAAACCGATGTGGGGGAGCAGGTCGTCATTTTCCGGATGAAGAAAGCGCGTGGCGATGTTGCCAACGAGCGCACATTCAAGTTCACCCGTACCCAAGGCCAGTCCTACCGAGAGATTTTCGACTCCATCGAACTTATTGGCGAAGATGAAAAGCGCCGGGCAATCGAGGAACAGACAACAGCCGCGCAAGAGGAAAAAGACCGGATGGCGATTGACGCCATGCGCTGGCTGTTGTTACAGGCGAAGAAACCCATGCTCAAGACCGAGCTAATCGAGAAGGCAAGGGAGCAGGGCCAATCACGTTATCACCTGTCCAAAGCATTTACGCGATGGATTGGAGTGCATTGGACGACCACAAAAGCAGAGCGCAACGGGCATATCGTGACGCTGATCAGTCAGCCAACGCCGCGTGATGTAACAGATGATTTTGAGGTCGTTGATGACTTTTTTGTCTGAATTTCAGTTTTCCGAGTGTTTTCAGAGCCTGACCCCGGTATCCGGAAAACTGAAATATAAATATTTTGGTAATTTTGGAATAAGTGAGTGCGTGAAAGCGTTTATCACTATCACTTTGAGAGCGTACAAATTCAGTTTTCCAAAAACACCAGTTTTCAGTTTTCCGGTGTGTGGGGTCAAAAGCGGAAAAACACTCGGAAAACTGAAAAGCCACGCCAAAACAGGGCGTTGGCTGACCCATACCGCATCCGGGCGGTTCCCGGCAGAAAGGACAAAACACATGAACCCGATCATCACAAACCTAGCCGCCATGCTTGATGGAAACGCATCGCCCTCGGTCAAAACTGACGACAGCACCGACTTGATCGCTGCCATGTCTGAAGCGCTCAACGATCAGCGCATCCTGGCTCAGATCGGTATGCAGGTTGTTGCGCTGTTGTCAGATCGACTCAGGGCCAGCATGGCGGCTGAACGTGAAGTGGCACTCTTGAAAGGCTTTCGCCAGTGATCTATAATTCGCATAACGGCAAGCGCGATATGCTCAACGGGCATACCTCAGAGCCGCATGAAATGGCTACCCCACGGGCAAGCGCACTTCAAGACTGATTCATCAATCAGCTTGCGTGCGCTTTTTTATTGCACTCAAGCAAACCCGAAAGGAGTTCATCATGGAAAAATTCTCTCCCACCCTGGATCGTCAAGCAGGCCACAAACATTGGTCTGCCATGTGCGCAAAGATTGGCGCGTCTGATGCGGCAATATTCAGTCCTGGCGACAGCATGAGCGACTTACACCAACAGCGCAAAGCGGTTCGCAAAGCCATTGCCCAATACGTTGACCGCAACGACAGCGAAAGCCTGACTGCCAACGAATCACTCGGACTTGAGTTTGCTGGTGACGTTGTGGCACGCATCAATGGCTTGATGGAAAGCTACGGCAATCACTCCAAGTCTGAGAATAATCAATCACTGCATGGTGTTGGGCCAATCACCAACCACTACCGCAACAAGTCGAAATCCGGGCAGTTCGGCCTGCAAGACTATCTGCGCGGGATTGGTGGCGGCAATGCGCCTGGTGACGTCCGGGCCGCACTGAGCGAAGGCACCGACACCAGTGGCGGTTACGCAGTACCAAGTTTCTTGATGCCTGGCATCCTTGAGGCACTTGTTCCAGCGTCGGCGTTGCTGACTGCAGGCGCAGGTATCGTGCCGCTGGACGATGGCGCTAAGAGCTACACGACTGCTGCTGTTGACTCAATCCCGACAGCCGCATGGCGTGCTGAAGCTGGTGCGTTGGCAGTAAGCGATCCAGCATTCCGCGCAGTGGTGGCAACGCCGCGTTCGTTGAGCTTCATGTTCAAAGTCTCGCGTGAGTTGCTGATGGACGGACAAGGCATTGAACAAGCGCTCAACACGGCTATCGGACAGGCTTTTGCCAAAGAGCTTGATCGTGCTGGTTTGCGTGGCTCGGGTGCCGTACCTGAGCCGCGTGGCATCTTGAACACCAGTGGCATTCAAGCTGTTACCAACCTGCCAAACGGACTGGCATTGTCTGGTTATGGTTTGATCTTCAGTGCGATTCAGAAAATCCTTGAGGCCAATGCACCGATGCCAACATCCTGCATCATGTCGCCGCGTAGCCTGGTTGATTTTGCGTCAACTGTGGACTCGACAGGCCAGCCGATGAATGTGCCAACGATGGTGCAAGGGCTGAAGATGATCGGCACAAGTCAGATTCCAAACAATCTGACAGTCGGCACCAGTTCGGACTGCACTGAAATCTACGTCGCAGACTTCAGCCAAATGTTCTTTGCCATGCGCGAGTCGGTGAGCATTCAGAAATTGAATGAGCTCTATGCGGCATCGGGTGAGATTGGCTTCGCCTGCCATGTGCGTGCTGATGTGGTGCTGAAGTACCCGGCAGCGTTCGCCCTGGTGACTGGCGTTCGTCCGTAAGGAATAGCGCTTAGGCGCATCGCGGCTGAACAGGTCGGGAGCCCTGTTCAGGACGCCAACACCGCGCACGGTACTTACAAAGAGCCGTGATTACGTTGGCAACTTATTTCACAAAGGACTCGCATGAAACTGCCAGAAGTTACCGTCGAATCACTCAGAGCCATTGGAGCCAAGGTTGAGCACAACAATGGTTTATTCATCGTGTCAGCACCTGGCGAAGTGTTCAAGACAAGGGACTTGAGCTCAATCACCTGGGCCAACCTCAGAGCACTCGAGATGGCAGTCAGCCGCCGCTGGAATATGCGCCGTGCTACCGAGCCGATGTGTTGAGGCAGTAGGGGCACTTCCAAGTGAACGGGTATCAGGTCAGAAACCACCTAGCCTCATTCGAAGCGTTATCTGTAACCATTTTTTCATAAGTTGATCTAATGAAAATCATGCTTCAACAGAGCAAGGACAACAGGGGTATCGGGGCCGCCAAAGTAGCCGACATCGTTGGGCAAAACCGTACTGATCCATCGCTTGAACTGCTATCTTTGAAAACGTCCCTTGTGCGCGTGCGCGAGAGGCAACCATGGCAAGTCCTTGTCAGAACCGCGCAGGATCGACGCAAAGGCGTTGGCTGATACCGAGGTGGCAACATGGATGATCGAGGGTGTAGGGGCGGTTGTAAGTCCACAGGGTATCGAGTCTAGTAACCACCTGTCCTCTCATTTGGACAATAAAACCCCTATGGTGAAACATTCAAATGATTCAAATGTCGCTCAAACAGCCTATGGGCGACAATCAAATGACAATCAAGTCTATTCAAGTTTGTTTCAAGAGGATTCAAGATGCAAGCCATGATTCGTCAACTCTTAGGCCAGCCGTTCACCGTGCCAGTGATAGGACGTCTGGTTGTTCGATACGCCGATCATAAGCGTCAGCCGTTGCGCAAGGGTCCCTGACAGATTAGTTTAGCCGCAGGGGTCGCGCAGAGCGCCCTAGTCTGGAGTTTTCGGGATTTGAAACTGTTGTTCTGCGGCAACTGCACTTAAATTTAGTGTCGTAAGTGCAGGCGTTAGGTGCTGGCTGCACTTACGGTGCACTTAAGCGAAAAAGGCTTGCATCATGGCAAGCCTTTATTTTTTACCTAAGTTGTTGTTTTACCTAGGGTTTTTGTGGTGGGTGATGACGGGCTCGAACCGCCGACCTACGCCTTGTAAGGGCGCCGCTCTACCAACTGAGCTAATCACCCCACCGATCTGCAAAAAATTAATTCAACGCGTCCTTGAGGGCTTTGCCCGGCCGGAATTTTGGCACCTTGGCTGCATTGATTTTGATGGACGCCCCGGTACGGGGATTGCGGCCAACGCGTGCTGCCCGCTTGCCAACGGCAAATGTTCCGAAGCCAACCAGAGAAACGGAGCCGCCTTTTTTCAAAGTAATCTGCACCGCGGTAATGGCTGCCTCAAGCGCACGGGATGCCGTCGCTTTGGAAATATCGGCGGTATCCGCAATATAGTCAATCAGTTCAGTTTTATTCACAACAAAGCCTCAGCAGAAAATTAGCGCAACAGTTTGTCAACAGCTCGGGGTGACAGCCGAGCCCGCTCCACCCACAACAGAACCCGAAAAAACATGCGATGGGTGCAACTGCGAGCCGCGATTCTAAGCGCATTCAATCCGCCCACCCGGATCCTTCGCCAACTTTATTGCACCCAAGGCTGCTCCGGTCACGACCGCACTCACCTCACTCGGGCACGGATTTCGGGCAAAGCCCGCTGCAAATAATAGATCATCGACCACACCGTCATTACAGCCGAAATCCATATCAGCCAAACACCCCAGAGGTGTGTGTCGATCCAGCCGAACAACACGCCGTCAAACAGCAGGAAACCGATGGCTACCATCTGTGCCGTGGTCTTGAGCTTGCCAATCATGTGCACTGCAACGCTACCGGATGCACCAATTTGCGCCATCCACTCACGTAATGCCGAAATGGCAATTTCACGACCAATGATGATGAGCCCCACAAAAACATCCGCCCGCCCCAAATGCACCAATACCAATACGCAGGCACACACCAAAAACTTGTCGGCAACCGGGTCAAGAAACGCACCAAAAGCAGACATTTGGTTGAGTTTGCGGGCCAAGAATCCGTCCAGCCAATCGGTGGCTGCAAACACCACAAACATGACCGTGGCAATCAGGTTACGGGTGGCCGGTTCAAGCGGAAGGTAAAAGACGCCCACAATCAACGGAATCGCAACAATACGAGTCCAGGTCATGATGGTGGGGATGGTCCAGAACATGCCAACATTGTGGCACGCCACCCCCGCGGTTGATCCCCGCTTCAATGCAGTGCGCGGTAAATCTCCTGCGCCAGTTCGCGAGAAATCCCGTCGACCGTTGCGATGTCGTCCGCCGATGCCAGAGCCACACCGCGTACACCGCCAAATCGCTGCAACAAGCGCGCTCGGCGTTTTGGCCCCACGCCGGCGATCTCCTGCAGCCGGCCACCGTCCACGCGCACCCTGGCGCGAGCGGTGCGCATCCCTGTAATGGCAAATCGATGCGCTTCGTCGCGAATCTGCGCCACCAGCATCAGTGCTGCCGAGTCTTTGCCCAGGTAAACCTTGTCCCGGCCATCGGCAAACACCAGTTCCTCCAGACCCACCCGTCTGCCATCGCCTTTTTCCACCCCAACGATCAGAGACAGATCCAGCCCCAACTGCTCAAACACTTCTCGCGCCATGGACACCTGACCTCGGCCACCGTCGACCAAAACCAGATCCGGCATCCGCCCGGTACCCGGTGGAGTGGCCCCCGACTGTTTGGCCTCCGCCAACGCCTCGGCCAACTTGCTGTAGCGGCGCAGCAACACCTGTCGCATGGCAGCATAGTCATCGCCGGGGGTGATGTCCGAGATTTTGTACCGTCGGTATTCGTTGTTCTGCATTTTGTGGTGGTGAAACACCACGCAGGATGCCTGCGTTGACTCGCCCGCCGTATGCGAGATATCAAAGCACTCAATTCGCAATTCGTCGAGCGGGCCATCGAGCAGGTCAAGTGACTCAGCCAGAAGCCGGGTACGTGCCTGCTGTGACCCCTCCTCAGACAGCAAGCGCGCCAGTTGTATGTCTGCGTTGTTTTGGGCCATCTCCAGCCACACACGGCGTTGTTCGCGGGGGTTGTGCACCGCCGTTACCTTGCCACCCGTTTGCAACTCCAAGGCGCGCAGCAGGCTTTTGTCGACGGGCGCACAGACGACCAGAGATGGTGGCACGGGCACATTCAGGTAATGCTGGGCAATAAAAGCATGCAAAACTTGTGACTCGATAGAACCTCGTTGGCCAGTCTCTGAAAGGGCCGGGCCAAGTTCGTCTTCCTCGGCATTGGGTGGTGATTCGTCATCCATGACGAGACCGGCACCTTCGAGCACCTGGACCGGAAAATAGGGCCTGTCCCCCAGATGCCGCCCGCCACGGACCATCGCCAAATTCACACAGGCACGCCCCCCCTGCACTTTGACGGCCAGGATATCGACATCACGGTCCGACACGTTGTCCACGGACTGTTGATGCAATACCCCGGACAGCGCGCTGACCTGGTTACGCAACTCGGCGGCCTGCTCGAACTCCAGCTTCTCCGCGTGGGCCATCATGCGTGACTCCAGTGTGGCCATCACCTCCCGCGCATGGCCGTGCAAAAAGCGTTCGGCATGCAAAACGTCTTGAGCGTATTCTTCAGGCGTGATGTGTCCAACACAGGGGCCAGAACAGCGTTTGATCTGGTAAAGCAGGCAGGGGCGGCTGCGGTTGTTGAAAACCGGGTCCTCACAAGTGCGCAAACGGAATACCTTCTGCATCAACAGGATGGCTTCCTTGACCGCCCAGGCACTCGGATACGGGCCGAAGTAATGGTGTTTTTTCTCGACCGCGCCACGGTAATACGACACCCGCGGATAATCATCGCCGCTGTATTGGAGCGCAGGATTTTTTTTATCAGATTGGCCTTTAGCGCTTTCTGATAAAGGACTTATAGCTTCTTTTTTTGAATAATTTGGAGCAGGAGCGCTGGCACTTATTTTCAGGTAAGGGTAACTTTTGTCATCCCTGAACAAAATGTTGTACTTGGGATTGAGTGTCTTGATCAGATTGTTTTCCAGCAGCAGCGCTTCCGCCTCCGAGCGGACCACGGTCGTCTCCAGCCGCACAATCTTGCTCACCATGTGGCCGATCCGGGTGCCGCCATGGTTTTTCTGGAAATAGCTCGACACCCGCTTTCTGAGATTGATGGCCTTGCCGACGTACAGGACCTGCCCTTGCGCATCAAAGTAGCGATAAACACCGGGCAACGGTGGCAGGGCCGCCACATCACTGAGCAATTGCTCGGTGTGAACAGCGGTCACGCCCGAGGGCGCTGGCAGCGAAGCTTTTTCTGGCAAATCGGACATGGGCGCTATTGTGGACAATCCCGGCATGGTTCACCCAACTGACCCGAAAAAGCGCTGGGATATTTTTTGCCGAGTGATCGATAACTACGGCGACATCGGCGTCTGCTGGCGGCTGGCGTGCCAGTTGGCAAGGCGTGGCCAGCGGGTTCGATTGTGGGTCGACGAGACCAGTGCCTTGAGTTGGATGGCGCCCAGTGGCGAGCCGGGGGTCGAGGTTCTGGTTTGGTCTGAGTCAACGCGGGTTGAAGCTCATCCACCCGGTGAAATCCTGGTCGAAGCGTTCGGTTGTGAAGTAGACGACAGGTTCATCGCGTCATACGCCAATCATTTGAGGACTTCCGGACAAAAATGTGTGTGGATCAATCTGGAATACCTGAGTGCCGAGGCATTTGTTCAGCGCTGCCACGGCTTGCCGTCACCAGTAACGTACGGCCCTGGAAAAGGTCTGGTGAAACACTTTTTCTATCCGGGCTTCACGCTGGGCACGGGTGGGCTGCTACGCGAGCCGGGCTTGATGGAGCGCCGGGCCGCCTTCAATCGGGACGCGTGGTTGGCACAATTCGACACGGGCTGCACCAAAGAACATCAACCCAACACCAGCGTCAGGCACCCTCGTGTGGTGTCGCTGTTTTGTTACGAGCCCGCGATGATCGGGCCTATGCTGGACACGCTGGCACAGGACAACACGCCCACACAGCTCCTCGTCACTGCGGGCCGATCCAAGGTGGCCGTACAAAACGTGATTAAGAGTAAAAATGCCATCAAGCCCAATTGGAACAACGGTAATAAGCTATCTATTTCATATCTACCACTGCTGTCACAGGCCGACTTTGAGCATCTGCTTTGGTGTTGTGACCTGAACTTCGTGCGTGGCGAGGACTCTCTGGTCCGCGCCATCTGGTCAGGCCAGCCGTTCGTCTGGCAGATTTACCCGCAGGACGACGCAGCTCATGTGCCCAAGCTTGAGGCATTTATTGCTTGGCTGGGCGCTCCCGCCTCCTTACACCAGTGTATGCAGGCCTGGAATGCGCCCTCCCCGGCAGGCACAGCAACGGGCTTTCTGCCACTGAAAGATCTGCCTGAATGGCAGCAATGCACACAATTGGCCCGCGCGCGGTTGCTGTCACAAAATGATCTGGTCAGCCAGCTCCTCGATTTTGTGCAGAAAACCCACTAAAATAACGGGCTTTGCGGTGCTGGCCTGAAAGCCTTTTCATGCACTTTGCCGCCCTCGCCGCCTGAATCGCGGCCTACTATCACCCTTTGACTATGAAAATCGCTCAAGAAATCCGCGCCGGCAATGTGATCATGAACGGCAAAGACCCCATGGTCGTCCTGAAAACCGAGTACAGCCGCGGCGGTCGCAATTCAGCCACCGTGCGCATGAAACTCAAAAGCCTGATTGCCAACTTCAACACTGAGATTGTGTTCAAGGCTGACGACAAGATTGACCAGATCGTGCTGGAAAAGAAAGACTGCACCTACTCTTACTTTGCAGACCCCATGTATGTCTGCATGGATGCAGAGTTCAACCAGTATGAAGTTGAAGCCGAAAACATGGGTGACTCGCTGAACTACCTGGAAGACGGCATGGAAGTTGAAGTGGTTTTCTACGAAGGCAAGGCGATCTCCGTCGAGCTGCCCACCAGTGTGGTGCGGGAAATCACCTGGACCGAACCCGCCGTCAAAGGCGACACCTCCGGAAAAGTGCTCAAACCGGCAAAAATTGCGACCGGCTTCGAGATCGGTGTGCCAATTTTTGTCGCCCAGGGCGACAAGGTGGAAATTGACACCCGTACCGGCGAATACCGCAAGCGCGTTTAATCCCCTGATCAGGCGCTCCTGCCGATCTGATCTGAAGGCTTCCGACGGAAGCCTTTTTTTATTTCACAATTGACGCCATGGAACACACCCAGACCCTTCCGGACCACATTACCGAAAATCGCCTTGCAGACCCTTGGGCGGAGCTGCTCAAATACCCTGCGGACGCCACAGTAGCGCACCCTAATGCCTATCGCCTGGCATTTGCCGACCCGGAGTTCATGCTGCGACGTGACACCCGCGGCATCCGGATTCAGCTGGAAATGCTCAAACCCGACCTGGACCAGGCCGAACAAGGCATCAACAACACCGTGGTGGTGTTCGGCAGTGCCCGGTTTCCATCGCCTGAAACGGCCCAGGCAGCCATGCATCAGGCCCAGGCCGCGCAAGACCCCCAGGCCATTGCTGTTGCCAAGCGGCTGCTACACAACGCCTTTTATTACGATCAGGCCCGGCTCTTTGCACGCCTTGTGGCCCAGTACAGCGCAGACCTGGAAGCAAAAGACAAGTTGTACATCTGCACTGGCGGTGGCCCGGGCATCATGGAGGCAGCCAACCGGGGTGCACATGAGTTGGGTGCCCCGACAGTCGGGCTGAACATCACACTGCCGCACGAGCAGTGCGCCAACCCTTACGTCACGCCGGCCCTGAGTTTCAAGTTTCACTATTTTGCAATTCGCAAGATGCACTTCATGATGCGTGCGAAGGCACTGGTGGCCTTTCCGGGTGGGTTTGGTACGCTGGATGAACTGTTCGAGGTGATCACTTTGGTGCAAACCCGAAAATCGCAACCGGTGCCGATTGTGCTTTTTGGCACCGATTACTGGAAGCGCCTGTTCAATACCGACGTGCTGATTGAAGAAGGTGTGATCTCTCCTGAGGATCTGGATCTGCTGCACTACGTCGATGAGCCATCAAAGGCATGGGACGTGATCCGGCACTTTTACGCGCTTTGACCCGACAGTTTGTCTGGCGGGCGTAAGTGCCAGGCTGAGCGGGCTCCCATCCCGACTGCCGCACCCACAGTCCAGAAGACCAGCGACACACCCAATGCCGCACCGGCAGTGCCAAACAACATCGGCATCACCACACTCGATGCATTGATGGCCATCAGGCGAAATCCAAGCGCCTCACCGTGTCGCGCCTCAGGTGTGATCTGATGCAGCGTGCTCATGATCATCGGCTGGACGCAGCCCAATGACAGCCCCAGCAGCACCGAGCAACTTGCCATCGCCCACGCCGTAGACATCAACGGGTAGATGGCAAAGATGGTGGCCGTCGCCACCATGGCGGCAGTGACTACAACCCATTCGCGCAGACGCGCCGCCACAAAGGGCAGCACCACCCGCACACTGGTGGCAGCGAGGGCAAAACCACCCAAAATTGCACCAATGGCCGAGGCACTTAAACCTCGTTCGTGACCCAGCACCGGCACCACGAACGTATGCACGTCCCAGCAAGATGACAACAACCAGTTGACCAGCATGAGTCGACGCATCATGGGCTGACGCAGCAAGTCGAACGCCTGGCGTGAGCTGGCACCCGGCTTGGCGGGGATGGGCGGAAGTTCCCGCGTATGGCGGACCCACAGCCAGGTCATCACTGGCAAGCATGCCAGGCCAAAAAAAGCCACACGAAAACCGCCATGGTCGATCAGCAAGCCGGCGGCCAGCGGCCCGACAAAATTTGCCAGCGCCGGGCCGATCGACAGCCAGCTGAACATGGTCTTGAGTTGCACATTGTCCTGAGCTGAGCGACCCACATGGCGCTGCAGGCTGATTGAAGCCACGCCCGTGGCACCCCCTGTCATCAAGGCACTCAAACACAAAACTGGAAACAAAGGCCAGGCAAAGGCCAGCCCGCTACCCAGAGTGGCCGCCAGCACACACAGGCCAACGGGGCGTTTGAAGCCATGCCTGTCCGCGTACCGCCCAGCCGGCAGGGCCAGAAACACCTGAGTCAACGCAAACAGCGCAAGCAACACACCCACCGCCATAGGGCTGAAACCCTCACGCAGCGCCAGCAGGGGTGCGGCCATACGCATCCCCGCCATGCAGGCGTGCAAACTGATATGCCCGGCAATCAGTCGCGCCAACGCGGTCGCACCCAGCACCGGAATGTCGCGTTTGCCAGACTCACTCATGAGGCAGACGGGGGCTCTGACAGGTCAAGATCCTTGTCCAGTGCAATCAGGGATTGGGCCTGTGTTTCTGGCAAGGCTTCCACAGTCTTGAGCGCGCGACCCATGGCACGGCTGCGGATCTGGGCGCTGTCAAGTGTCTTGAGCACAGTTTCGGTCTGCGCCTTGACCTTGGACAATACATCGCCGAATTTGCTGAACTCGGTTTTGACAGCGCCAAGCACCTGCCACACCTCGCTGGAGCGCCTTTCCAGAGCCAATGTTCTGAAACCCATCTGCAGGGAACTCAACATCGCCAGCAAGGTGGTCGGGCCTGCCAGGGTGATGCGGTGGTCCCGTTGCAAGGCTTCCATCAGCCCGGGGCGGCGCAGCACCTCGGCGTACAAACCCTCGGTCGGCAGGAACAGGATGGCGAAATCTGTGGTGTAGGGGGGCTCCAGGTATTTTTCGGCAATCGATCGGGCTTCAATACGGATGCGCTGCTCCAATGCCCGTGCCGCGAGTTCGGCGGCCCCCGCGTCGGCCCGCCCCTGTGCGTCCAGCAAGCGCTCATAGTCCTCATTGGGAAACTTGGCGTCAATCGGCAACCACAAAGGTTCACCAGTGTCGAGTTGTCCAGGCAGCCGGATGGCAAAGTCCACCACGTTCTTGCTACCGGGGCGAGTCGCCACTTGCGCCGCGTACTGGTCTGGCACCATCACCTGCTCAAGCAAGCTGGCCAACTGGGCTTCGCCAAAAATACCCCGGGTTTTCACATTGGTCAGCAAATGTTTCAGGTCGCCGACCCCTTGCGCCAGAGTCTGCATTTCGCCAAGGCCTTTGTGTACCTGCTCCAGTCGCTCCGCAACCTGCCGAAAACTCTCACCCAGCCGCGTTTGCAAGGTGGCTTGCAATTTTTCATCCACCGTAGCCCGCATTTCGTCCAGTTTGGCCGCATTGCTGGACTGCAGTTGTGCCAGTTGTGCGTCCAGCGTTTCACGAATTTCCCGCATGCGCCTCACATTGGACTCACTCAAGCCCGAGAGCTGCGTCGACAAGGTATCTGCCAGCGTCTTCTGCAACAAGGCCAGTTGCTGGCCAAAGGCGTCGATCTGGGTGTTCTGGGTGCGGGTTGCTTCAAAACTCTGCTGAACCAGGGTCTGTTGAAAAGTTGCCAGCGTTTGAGCCAACTCCTGCCGCGCGTCGCGTGATGACTCGGTGATATTGCGCTGCAAGTCCCGATTAAGTTTGTCCGCGCTGGTGCCAATCTGTGCCACCACTGCCTGATGCCTGGCCAATTGCGCCTGATGTTCCTGCTGTTTTTCCGCCATCAAATCCGCATCGGCCGCCGGACTGCGGGCGCGCGCCAAGACCAGCACCAGTAACAGCAGATTCAATACCCCAAGAACCAGACCGCCCCACACAAAGATGTCACTCACGCGTTGATGTCTCCTACAAGCGTCCATTGTGCGTCACAACTGTCTCCAGACCTTTTGCCAGTTGAATCGCGATTACCCATCAAAATGCCATATAGCGCTTATCTGGCATATATTCATTGCTATCAATAAAGAGACTCCATTTGATCAGAGTCGCCTGCTTGAAAGCGCTGGTAGCGTCCGTCTAGACCACCTGAAGGTTGAGGGGTGTCTTTGGCTTGCCGTGGATCAGGTAACCGATTAGATTATCGGCGGCCAGATTGGCCATGGCCAGGCGGGTTGAAGTGGTCGCACTGGCAATGTGCGGGGTCAGCACCACGTTGGGTACCGTCAGCAAATCCGGGTGAACTTTGGGTTCACCTTCAAACACATCCAGCCCGGCAGCCGCAATCTGACCCAGACGCAGGGCGTTCGCCAGAGCACCATCATCGACAATGCCGCCGCGCGCAATATTCACCAGTGTGGCGGTTGATTTCATTTGTGCCAATTCGTTGGCGCCAATGGCATGGTGCACCTGTGGGCTGTACGGAAGCACCAGCATCAGGTGATCCGAGTGCGCCAGCAGTTCTGCCTTGCTGACCCAGTTGGCACCACAGTCTGCCTCCTGGTCTGCGGCCAGTCGTGAACGGTTGTGGTAGATCACCTTCATGCCAAAGCCATGGAATGCGCGCCTGGCAATGGCCTGGCCAATTCGTCCCATGCCAAGAATACCGAGGGTGCTGCCATGAATCTCGGCGCCAGCAAACATGTCGTAGCGCCACCGATTCCAATGCCCGGCACGCAAAAAATGCTCGGCCTCGGCCATACGCCGGGCCGTGGCCATCAACAGCGCAAAGCCGAAGTCGGCTGTGGTCTGCGTCAACACATCAGGGGTGTTGGTGCCAAGCACACCAGCCGCAGACATGGCCGTCAAGTCAAAATTGTTGAATCCGACCGCCATGTTGGCGCAGATCCGCAGTTGTGGGCAGGCGCCTAACAACGCAGCGTCGATACGCTCACTGCCGGTGGTCAGTGCACCCACCTTCCCCTGAAGCTGCCGACATAACTCCTCGGGCGACCACTGGGCGTCTGTCTGATTGGCGGTCAGGTCAAAAAACTGCTCCAGCTTGTGGAGAGTCTCCGGGAAGACGGCCCGGGCCACCAGAATCGGAGGTTTCATCGAACTCCAATCATGCAAAGTGCGGTTCAATCATCGGGTCAAAATTGCGCCGCCAACAAAAAAGCCACCCGGAGGTGGCTTTTTTGATCAGCTCGCAAGAATTACTTGGAAGCAGCAGAGGCAGCGGCGTCAGCGGCAGGCGCAGCGGATGCTGCTTCAGCGGCAGGAGCAGCAGGTGCTGCTTCAGAGGCTGCAGGTGCGGGAGCAGCGACAGGTGCAGGTGCCGGAGCAGGAGCGGGTTCTTCCTTCTTGCCACAAGCGGCCAGAGCAGCAGCAGCGATCACAGCGGCCAATACGAGAGTTTTGTTCATTTGTGTTTACCTGATAAAAAAAGACAATTTCCGGAAATTGTTATTGCAGTCGCCTGCAAATTCAAAGCAGATCACACTGATGCGTTTTCTGCTTAGCTCGAGATTATAGTTTTAGCTTTCATGGTTTTCACGCTTGACGCCTGGCTTTTGTTGTGCTTACGCATCATATTGAGTGCAACCAGCCGTCTTCAATCCAGGTCTGAACCAGCAAGGAGGCCTGTTTGCTGATTTTTTTCAGATCTTTGGCTGGCAAGAAGCGCTGATTGGCCAATGCCCGCATAAGCAGTGCGTCGCGCCCGGATGCCCTGAAGCTCTCACCATTGATAAAAATATGCGCTTCATCAAACATCATCCTGGTGCGCCGGTCAAGTTGCACGCCCTTTCCTGCGCGCATCCCCTCCTCCATCTGGGTCGCCTCGAACCACACATTGGGTTTGGGTTCGGTCATGTATTCACCCAGTCCACGGGCCAGCGCCAACGGGTCATTCAAGGCATCCGATACCGCCTGCTGTGCGAACCTCAGCATCGCAGATGGAATTTCAGCCGGATGATCAACCGCCGCCTGGCCAGGATCGCGGTAGAGCGCCACGCCAACTTCCTCCTCTGCGTCCTCAGCGACCCGCTGCAGCAGCTCGCGCGCCAGTTCGGCCTTGTTGGGAATGCGAAATCCGACTGAATAAGTCATACATTCACCAACAGCGACCCCGTCATGGGCATACCCGGGCGGCAGGTACAACATGTCTCCGGGGTCCAGCACGTATTCGAACTCCGGAACAAAGTTGCTCAGAATCTTCAAGGGCACATCGGGTTGCAGACTCAAGTCCTTCTGTCGGCCGATGCGCCAACGACGCTGTCCGTGGGCTTGCAGCAGAAACACGTCATAGCTATCAAAATGTGGGCCGACTCCGCCACCCTCAGTGGCGAAACTGATCATCAAATCATCCAAACGTGCATCGGGGACAAAACGAAAAAGATTCATCAATTCGTGCACCGCCTGGACGTGCAGGTCAACACCCTGAACCAAGATCGTCCAACCAGGCTGCTTTAAGGGTGGCAAAGCCTTGCGCTGAAACGGCCCCTGCTTGAAAGACCAGCCAGGTTTTTTGCCCGCATGTTGAATCACCATGCGGGTTTGGGCGTCTTCGCTGGCGGCCAGATCGAACAGTTCGCTGCGGCTCAGCAAAGGCTGGAAGCCCGGGATGGCTTGACGCACCAGCAAAGGCTTTTTTTGCCAATGGCGCTTCATGAATTGACTCGGGCTGATGCCGCCGAGTAAAGGCAAGGTTTGAGCAATGTCCATGGGATTCTCCAGATAAGGATGACGCGTCGGCAGCACGATGGACTCGTGAGTCGCGTTTCGAGGTGGCACAATTCTCGTATGAAAATTAATCAACAATGCGTCGCGGCTCTGAGCTGGACACTTACAGACACACTGGGTGAAGCGCTTGACCAATTGGACCACCCGGTCGAGTTTCTCATTGGCGGTGATGATCTTCTTGACGTGATTGATGCCGCCTTGCAGGGCTGCAGCGCAGGAAGCTCGGTGAACCTGCAAATCGAGCCAGAACAAGGTTTTGGCGAATACAACGAACAACTGGTTTTTCTGGAGTCCAGATCGTTGTTTCCCGACCTGCTTGAAGAGGGCATGACCTTTGATGGCCATGCGCTGCCTGCAGGCTGCCAGTCGGATCTGCCTAAAGAGCAACTCTACACCGTGACCGACATTTACCCGGAGCATGTGGTTCTTGACGGCAATCACCCGCTGGCGGGCATTGCGCTTCGGCTGATGATCAAGGTGCGTGCGGTGCGTGAAGCAACGGCGGATGAAATTGGCCGCGGCACCGTCACCGGTGTTGGCTTTTTCAAGCTTGCGCCTTCTGGCGACACCTCGGTTCACGGACACTGACCGGCAAGAAAAAAAGGGAGCCAGGGCTCCCTTTTCAAAACACCGATGGGTTTACTTGCTAAACGGTGTTGGACGAGGTGTCTTGTCGCTTGATGGAGGCAAGATCGGCAACGCGAAGTTGGGCTGATCACCAGTCAGGGTCTTCAAGAAAGCCACAATCTTGGCATTTTCATCGCCAGAGAATTTCTTGCCCAGTTGCAGACGGCCCATGACATCAACGGCTTCCGGTAGCGTATTGGCAGCACCGTCGTGGAAGTAGGGGTAAGTCATGTCGATATTGCGCAGCGTTGGCACTTTGAAGTTCATCCGGTCAACGTCTTTGCCAGTAACCGCGCTACGACCTTCAATGCCTTCGACCTTGCCCTTGTAGGGCGCAAAGATGCCCATCTTCTGGAATGATGCACCACCCACGGCCGGGCCATTGTGGCAACCGACACAGCCGCTGTCCTTAAACAATTTGTAGCCGGCGAGTTCGTCGGCGCTCAAGGCGTCGGTTTTGCCCAGCAGCCACTGGTCAAAACGTGAGTTGGGTGTCACCAAAGTCTTTTCAAATTCGGCAATCGCGGTGGTGACCTGATCGATGTCAATCTTGTCGGTCCCAAAAACGGTCTTGAACTCACGCACATAGGCCGGGATGGAGGCCAACACACCGACCGCCAGGGTGTGGGTAAAGCCCATTTCTCCCGGGTTGGCAATCGGTCCGCCGGCTTGTGCCTTCAGGTCTGCGGCGCGGCCATCCCAAAACTGCGCTACGTTCATGCTGGAATTCAACACGGTGGGTGCATTGATCGGGCCTTGTTGCCATTTGTCACCAATGGATGTCGGGATGTTGTCAGTGCCGCCCATGGACAGGTTGTGACAAGAATTGCACGAAATAAAGCCTGACTTGGACAGACGAGGATCGAAATACAGTTTTTTGCCGAGTTCGACCATGCCCAGATTGATCTGTGCCGGGGGCTTGATGGGCTGAATCAGTTCTTGCGCCGCTGAAATGGAAGGTGCGAGGCTCAGAGCGCACAGTGTTGCAGCAAGAATGCGAAGTTTCATTTTTGTTTCCTTGAGGGTTGAAGGTTGTGCATGACATTCGATCTGGATCAAACGAACCAAAAATTTCAGCACAGGCGCTACTTTAAATAGCTGCAACAATACAAAGTCTGATTTAAGTCAATGATTCATAAGGTTTTTTTAGCTATATACTCCATAACAATTTTCTATAGGGATCAAAATGAAACTCTCTGCGCTGCGGTACCTGGTGGCGTTTGCCGATCAACTGAGCTTTAGTCGAGCGGCCGAGCGCTGCCACGTCTCCCAGCCCACCCTCAGTGTTGCGATCCAGAATCTCGAAGAAGAGCTGGGTGTGATCCTGATCGAGCGTGGCAAACATCAACTGGTGCTCACCGCCATCGGCCAACGTGTTGTCGCCCAGGCCCGCAAAAGCCTTGAGGAAGTCCAGCGCATTGAAACAGTGGCTCAGTCTGGGGTTGACCCCATGCTCGGTTCGTTCCGACTGGGTGTGATTCACACCATTGGCCCCTACCTGCTGCCGCAGCTGATACCGGCATTGCGTCAGCATGCGCCTGGCCTGACGCTTTACATCGAAGAGAGCATGACCGCTCTGCTGGCTGACAACTTGAAATACGGGACCATTGACGCGGCCATTGTGGCCCTGCCGTTTGACATTCCTGGTATCGAAACCCACGCCTTGTACGATGAGGTCTTTGAAGTGATTGTCCCCAAGGGTCATGCTTGGAGCGGACGACAGAAAATCAGTGCCACTGAAATTGGTGGTGAGGATGTTCTGGTGCTCAAGGCCGGCAACTGCTTTCGCGAGCAGGTACTCGACGCCTGTCCGGAAATCAGCCACGCCGATGGGTCAATGCGGCAGGGTCACTCTATTGAAACAATCCGCGCGATGGTCGCATCCGGCTATGGCATTTCTGTGCTGCCCAAGAGCGCGCTCTCCGATCTGTACACAACGGATCTGATCGACGTGATTGCATTCGAAGATCCGCCGCCTTTGCGTCGGGTGGCGATTGCATGGCGCCGCACCTATGCCCGTGTACCTGTCATCAAGTCATTGATCGCAGCGGTTGGTTCACTGAATCCGGTGGTTTTTCAGCCGGTTGTTTGATTGGTCTGCGCCAGCGGACGCGGGTGGCGGGACGCGACTCCCTTCAATTGAGAAGGTCTATACAACCCGAGAGCCTGGATATTTCTCCCGTTTTGTTGACTTGGGTCAAAAGAAATGACCTGTCAGTAACACAGAATATCAGCATGCACTTAAGTAGTAACCCTAGGTCGTTGGTGATCAGTTGCATGACGGGGATCTTCCCAGCCAAATCGGCCAAAACAAGGATAGGACGATGAATAAAGTCCGTAACTTCTCAGTGCTGTTTGCAACTCTGTTCCTTTTCTGGGTTCTCCTCAATGGTTCGGTGGCAACCGACGTATTGATGGTCGGCGTCGCGGCAGCGTTTTCAATTTCTTTGCTTTTCACCGACGGCCGCGCCGTACTGTCTGATCTGCGCTTGACTCCCAAGGCACTGTTCACGGTGGTGCTTTATGTTTTCTACTTTATCAAAGAACTGATCAAGTCCAATATCAGTCTGGCCCGAATCGTTTTATCCCCTTCCTTGCCACTGAAGCCGGCCATCGTCAAAGTCAGGACGCGGTTGAAAAGTCGCATGGGTCGGCTGTTGTTGACAAGTTCGATCACCCTGACACCGGGCACCTTGACCGTTGATCTGGTGGGCGAGTGGATCTATGTTCACTGGGTCACTGCCGAATCAGGCGACATTGAAGGCGCAACTGCGGCCATTGTCAGTGGATTCGAAAACTATCTCGAGGTCATGTATGGTTGATGTTCTGGTTCAAGTGGCGGCTGCCCTGACGTGTGCCGCTTTCTGCCTGGCTCTTTACCGATTTCTCAAGGGTCCGTCACCATCTGATCGCGTGGTCGCGTTTGACGTCATGACCATCATCGCTGTGACCGCGATCGTACAGATCGCCTATGCAGAGGGGCGTGGCATCTATCTGGATGTGGCATTGGTTTATGCCTTGTTGTCGTTCTTAGGGGTCATCGTGGTGGCCCGTTACCTGGAACGGGGGCTGTGATGGACAACATGCTCGCTGTTGTGGGTGGTTTTCTGATGGTCGCTGGTGCCACCTTCCTGTTGCTCGGCGGTTTGGGCCTTGTCAGGATGCCCGATGTCTTCAATCGGATTCAAGCAGGAACAAAAGCCACCACCCTGGGGACTTTGCTGAGCCTTGCTGGAGCTGCCTGCCTGCAACCCGACTGGACCGTCAAGCTGGGCTTGATCGGGCTGTTCATCCTTTTCACCAATCCGCTCTCATCGCAGGTGTTGGCCCGGTCAGCACACCGCATCGGAGCCACTAAAACACCCATGACCTCCGTCGACAGACTAGCGGAAGACACCGGGGAGACAACATGAGTTCCTTGTTACCTGTAATGACTGCAGTGCTGTGCGTAGTCATGCTTGGTGCTGCCTATGTCGCCATCAGCGGACGCAGCCTGCCGGTTGCAATTCTTGCGTCCGGACTGGTGAGCCTGGTGGCCTCGGTTGTTTTTCTCATCCTTGCGTCACCTGATGTGGCCATGACCGAAGCCGCCATCGGCAGCGGCCTGACCACATTCCTGTTTTTCTTCGTATTAGGTCGCGTACGCCGTGGCGAACACGATGGAGACCGCCATGATTAAACGATTTGTCACCTTATGCCTGGTGTTGGCCCTGGGGTCCATATTTTTTGTTCTGCTCGCAGGTTACACGCCTGATACAGCGCTGAATCTGACCGCCGCGTACTACGCACAGAACACGGCCAGGGATCTGGGGGCGGCCAATATCGTGACGGCCATTGTCGTCACCTACCGGGGCCTGGATACCTTGGGTGAAGTCACGGTGCTGTTTCTTGCAGCCACGGTGGTGGGAGTGGTGCTGGCATTGGGCAAACGGCAAGCCAGCGAGTCGTCAGGTGTCGTCCCTGCCGGCGAATTGCTGACGACGGGCGCACGTTTTCTGACCCCGCTCATCATGCTGTTGGGTGTTTATGTTTTTGTGAATGGCCACCTGACGCCTGGCGGCGGGTTCCAGGGGGGTGCAATCGTCGCCTCAGGAAGCCTGCTGTTGCTGCTGGCCGACCCGCTCAGGCATTTCAGCCATCGGCTGATCGCAGCCCTGGAGTCCATCGCCGGATTGGCCTACGTGGGCATCGGTTTGCTAGGAATCTTGTTGGCCGGCGGTTTCTTGGACAACCGGTTCCTGCCAATCGGCGAATTGGGAGCGCTGTTCTCTGCGGGTGCCATTCCGGTCATTTATTCACTCATTGGACTGAAGGTCGGCGCCGAGCTGTCCTCGCTACTGTCCAATCTGTCAGAAACGGAGCAACTGTGATGGCCAACATGGCAATGGCAACCGGCTTTTTGCTGATTCTGATCGGGTTTTACGGTGCCCTGACCCAGCGCAATCTGCTGCGAATGATCGTCGCCTTTACCGTGGCGGACGCAGGCGTCAACCTGGTGATTGTGTCAGTGGGTTACATGGGAGGACGTACGGCGCCCATACTTGACGCCACGGTCAAAGCCGCCGACGCCGCTGCGCGCATCATCGATCCGGTGCCTCAAGCCCTGGTTCTGACAGCCATCGTGATCGGCGTGGGCGTCACCGCGCTCATGCTCGCTTATGCCTACAAACTGTATGACAAACGGCGCACGCTTGATATCGCGCAACTGACGGAGTTGAAATGGTAAGCGCAATTTACATTCTGGCAGCGGCGCTGGCCGCGGCGTTCCTGCTGGGTTTGCTCAAAGAAAGCAGCCTGCGCACCGCTTATGGCATCACGCTGGCGGCGCTGGCTTTCATGAGTTATGTGTCGGTCACCTGGTTGATCGCCCTGATGGGTGGAAACGTGTTGCCCGTGGACATTTTCACGGCCGGCACAGAGCCACCCTTTGCGATCAATTTACGCATGGGACTGGCCGAGGCCGCGTTGACTGCATTGGTCAACTTGACCGGACTTTTGTCGGCCATCTACCTCAAAGAAGCCTTGCTCAAACTTGGCCGCCGCACCATGGCCATCCTGCTGGTGGCGATCATGGCCCTGTGCGGTGTGATCCTGACCCGTGACATCTTTAATCTGTTTGTGTTCTTTGAACTGGTGGTGATCTCGACCGCTGGTCTGGTACTCCTGTCCGAAGACGACCGCGCACTTTCGGCAGGTTTCAAGTACCTGATCGTTTCACAGGTCATTTCAGTACTTTTGCTGGTAGGAATCATTTTTTCCTACCACGCCACTGGCACTCTCAACATTGACGGCATGGCAGACGCCACCCTGACCTTGCGCAACGGTGGCATGGTGGCTTTCTTCCTGATGTTTATCGCCATCACTGCGGAGCTCAAGCCCTTTCCCGCAAATGGTTGGGCGCTAGACATTTATGAGTCGGCACACCCCGCCTTCTCAGCCATTTTTTCCGCGGCAACTGGCGCGGCAGCCCTGTACGCGGTTGACAAGATGCTCCTCATTGGTGGCTCACAATGGTTACCCATGGCCACCGGTATTGGCCTGCTGACATTTATTGCGGCCAATCTGTTTGCTCTGGCGCAAGACAATGACCGCCGTCTGATGGGGTACTCCTCGATAGCACAAACCGGCCTGGTGCTGGTTGCCATGGGGCAACGCGACATTCTGGGTGATGCCACCGCGTTTGTGGCGTTTGGTCTGCTGATCTCGCATGCCATTGCCAAGGCCGGCCTGTTCTGGCTATCCGGACTGGTGTCTGGTCGCAAGCTGACGGACTGGACAACACTGAGAGGGCGGCCCCTGCTCATTTTTGCTTTCGTGACATTCATTGCAATGCTGTCTGGACTGCCACCGTTCCCAGGTTTTTATGCCAAATGGGAGCTGGTGCGTGTACTCGCCGGTGAGGGCCGCCTGTGGCTGCTGGGCTTGGTGCTTTTTGGCGCGCTTCTGGAGGCTGGCTACCTGTTCCGTTGGTTCGGCTACATCATCAAGCGCGAGCAAACTGCGGAGCCTGTCAGTTGTGTGATACACCGCACCCTGCCGATTTTTGTTGCATTAATTAGTGGTTGGGGCCTCGGCTTTGTCTGGGGCAATCTGTCCGGTCAGGGTAACCTGATGCTCAGCCTGCCATTGATGTTTGCGTTGGTGTTTCTTCTTTTGGACTGGCTTCCTGCCTGGGTCAAGAACATCATCGCGATTGGCGGCATGTCGGCATTCTTCTATTTGACCTGGGGTGAATACACCCCCCTGCAGCTGATTTTTGCCATCATCTTCCTGATTGGTGGTCCGATCACCTTGTTGGCCAGCTTTGATGCCCATGGCAAACGCATCGGTTTTTATCCAGCGGCCATGCTGATGTATGCGGGTTTGATCATGCTGGTGCGCGCAACCAGCACTTTCGAATTTTTCGCGGCCTGGGAGCTCCTGACGGTAGGCTCATACTTGCTGATTCTGCGCGGCAAAAAATCGGAACCACACGCCCTGTCCTACATCGTATTCTCATTGGGCGGTGCCTTCCTTATTCTGGCCGGTTTTGCACTTGCCGCCGGGGGGGCAGCCCGGTTTGATGTGGCAGCCCTCAGTCAGCTGACAGCACCCCTGGCACCATGGGTATTTCTGCTGCTTGCCATTGGTTTCATGACCAAAACCGCCGCCATCGGCCTGCACATCTGGTTGCCGGGTGCCCACGCAGAAGCAGAAACTGACGTCTCACCGATGGTTTCCGGCATCTTGCTCAAAGCAGGTCTTTATGGATTGTTCGTACTGCTGATCACCATGGGCAAACAGCAGCTTTACGGTTTGGAACTGACTCACGCCTTGTTATGGATTGCCGCACTCACGGCCTTCCTGGGGAACCTGATGGCAATATTCCAGGAAGATGCCAAGCGCCTGCTGGCCTATTCTTCCATCGGTCAGATGGGCTACGCCATGTTTGGTCTGGCCTTAATGAACCATCTGGGCTGGTTGATGGCGCTGATGTTTGTCATCAACCACTATATCTACAAAGCCATGCTGTTCCTGGCAATCGGTGGCGTGGCCAAACGCACCGGAACGCGCGATATGTACCGCATGGGTGGCCTGATCACCTTGATGCCTCTGTCCTTTATCGCCACACTCATCGGCATCATTGCGGTTTCGGGTGTACCTCCACTTTCCGGATTTGGCGGGCGCTGGATCTTCTACAACGCCATCCTGAGTTCAGACCAGCGACTGCCCATGGTGATCCTGTTCCTGGCTGGCCCGATTGCTTTCCTTTACTTGTTCCGCCTGATCCACACCGTGTTCCTTGGCCAACTCAAGGACGAGTTGCGCCGCGTCAAGGAGGCACCCTTCTGGGTGGTTCTGCCGCAGATGATCTATGTTGTGCTGCTGCTGGGTTTTGCCGTCTTTCCGGGCATCGCGCTGCGCCGTGTTGACATTTACCTCAACGAATTCTTCCCGCAGGGTGGCCTGGACTGGAGCGGAGCCGACATCGTCAGCCAGTACGGCTACTGGAACCCGGTGGCCATCATGATTGTTGTTGGCGTGATTTTTGTCACATTGTTGGCATGGCTCCTGTTTGTTGATCGCAAGGCCCAAAAAGTCAAACAGTTCAACATCGTGTTTTCCGCTGAGCGGCCCTACCGGCCCGAAACCACCCACTTCGCCTGGAACTTTTTCGCCCCCTACCGCAAGGCACTGGGCTTTCTCGTGAAGCCGCTAACCACCCTGTTCTGGACCACCGTGACCGATGTTCTGCACACTTCTGCGGACATCGGCAGACGTTGGTACACGGGCAATGGGCAAAGTTATGCAGTCCACTTCCTGATTTTTGTTCTTGTTGCCTTCTTGTTCAAGGCTGGAGCCTAGCCATGTCTTTTGACTGGATGAAAATCCCCTATGCGTTCCTGACGCTGTTTATTGTCATCAACTACGGCTTTCTGATGGGAGCGCTGGTACAGAAGATTGCTGCGCGTGTCGGTCGCCGCCATGGTATTCCCATCTGGCAGTACTACGCCGACGTGATCAAGAACTACGGGATGCGCACATCAATCACCCACGGCGTGATGTTCTACCTCGGCCCGGTTTTCCGTTTGTCTGGTGGTGTAGGTCTGCTGTTGTTTGTTCCCACCATTTACGGCTCGTACATGTTCTCCAACATGTCGTTTGCCGGTGATCTGATTCTTGCGCTTTACTTCATCTTTTTTGGCACACTGGGCATGGCACTTGGCGCGGGCGAAAGTGGCCACCCCCACGCAGCCATGGGTGTCTCACGCGGCTTGTCACTGGTCAGCACAGCGGAGTTGCCGTTCGCACTGGCGGTTTTTTCGGTCGCACTGCAATACCAGTCCTTGTCGGTAACAGAAATTGTGGCGGCTCAGCAAGGCGGTGTCTTGAACTGGACGGTCTTCACCAACCCGCTGGCTGTGGCGGCGGCAATGCTGTCGTTTCTTGGCTCCATGATGCGCCCACCCTTCGACCTGGTGATTGCCCCACAGGAGATACCGATCGGGCCACCCACCGAGTTTCATTCGTCCTACCTGGCCATGATGCAGACCAACCGGGCGCTGTTCCCTGTGGCCAAGGTGGTGATCTACATGAACCTTTTCTTTGGCGGCGCCACCGACTGGCCCACCTTTTTTCTGAAGGTGTTCCTGATCTACCTTTGGGCAGCCTTCGTTGGCGTGGTTTTCCCACGATTCCGTGTTGAACAAGCGGTTCGCTGGTTCCTGATCTGGGCCGTGCCCTTGGGCATCCTGTCCATCGTCCTGGTATAAAACAAATGAAAGAAGAACTGAAAATACGCGTCGTCAAAGGCCCGGACGGCACGACCTTTGAGGTTGATCCGCTACGGGACTATTTTTGCGAAGCCGCACCTGCTGTTCATGCACCGGCCTATGCCAAGATAGTTGAAGACCTGTTCAACTGGGCACGCTCGCGCTCCATCTGGATTCTCGGCTTTGGCACCGGATGTGGCGCAATCGAAATGCGCCCATTGATGACACCTCGCTTTGACGCCTACCGGTTCGGAGTCGCCTGGCGACCAACGCCCCGTCAGGCCAATTTGCTGATCATTTCCGGCTATCTGTCCACCAAAACTCTCAAACGTGCCATTCGTGCTTATGAGCAGATGCAAAGTCCAAAATACGTCATTGGTCTGGGCTCCTGCACCATCAATGGGGGTATGTACTGGGACTCCTACAACACCATCAAGCGGCTGGACGACTACATGCCCGTTGATCTGTACATCACCGGATGTATGCCCCGCCCCGAGGCATTGTTGCAAGGGTTTGAGGACCTGAAGAAACTCATTCGGGCCGGAAAGGCCGAGGGTGCCAATCAGTATGCCGAGAATTTTGCCTGGTACAAGGCCAACCAGAAGCGCGTGATCCACGATTGGGACATGCCGGACTACAACTGGTAAGGACGCACAATGAATCAACTCCATGCCAGACTGAGCGCACTGTTTCCGCTGGGGGAACTGACCCTCCAGCGTGAAAGGCTCAGCTTTATCACAGTCCCTGACGCGTATCTGCGCCCGACCATCACCCACCTGCGTGACGTGGAAGGGTTTTCCCATCTGGTATTGCTCACAGCGGTGGACTGGCTCGAAGAGGAGCAGTTCCAGCTTACCTACCTTTTGTACAACCGTGCGCAACGCCTGGATATCGGCCTGCGGGTTTTGTTGCCTCGACAGGCAGCCACGATGGAAAGCATCCATGATCTATGGCCAACAGCAGCCACCTACCAGCGCGAGCTGCGCGAAATGTTCGGCATTGATTTCCCGGGCAGCCCACGCATTGACGAAGAATTCATCCTGGAAGGCTGGAACGACATTCCACCGTACCGCCGCGACTTTGACACCAAGAAATTTGCTGCGGAGAACTATGGCCAGCGCCCGGGTCGGGTGACCCATGACCCGGCCAAACACATGCAGCAGCAACTCTATCCCAATGGGCTCTGATATGGACTACCTTGCACCCGACCGGACCCAATACCCCGCAAAAAAAGCCGACGGAACGCTCGATATCGACCTGACATCGGGCAAATACCTCAAGCTCTGGCAGGGCCCCAATCACCCAGGTATTACTGGCAACATGTCGGTTGAACTCACTGTCTGTGGCGACGAGGTGGTCGAAGGCAAGACCCATGTGGGTTATCTGCACCGTGGTTTTGAAAAACTCATGGAGCGGCGCACGTTCATCCAGTGTTTCCCCATCGTCTGCCGGATATGTGTTCCAGAACCTGACTTCAATGAATACTGCTATGCGGCAGCAGTGGAAGACCTTTCGGGCATTCAGGCACCCGTGCGCGCCAACTGGATCCGCGCCATGATTCTGGAGATGGGCCGGATCAACAGCTACCTGATGTACCTGGGTGGTCAGGCGGGTGCACTTGGTCTTGGCGTCATTGGTCAATGGACCACCTACGTTCGCGACCTGATGCTCGACCGATTTGAAGAACTGACGGGTGCGCGCATCTATCACATGTTCATCATTCCGGGAGGTGTCCGTGACGGATTGCCCGATGGTTTTGAGCAGCGAATGGAAGAAACCCTGCAGGAAATCGAGCGCACCATGAAGGACGTGTGGGAAGTCATGTTCTGCAACGCGGTTTTCAAGAAACGCACAGTCGGCCAGGGCGTCATCGACCCGTCCTGGCTGGAACCATACGGGGTAACCGGCCCCAATGCCCGGGCGGCCGGCGTCGCCAAGGACGTTCGCAAGGACGATCCCTATCTAATCTATGACGAACTGGACTTCGAGGTACCGCTTGGCAAGGACTCCGACATCTACACCCGCTCGGATGTGCGGCGCCGCGATGTTCTTGTCTGTATTGACCTGGTTCGTCAAATGCTGGCCAAAATGCCGCGTACCGGGCCTCTCGCAGCCACAACGCCAAATGTGCTGCACTGGAAGATCCCGCGTGGTGAAACCTATGTGCGAGGCGAATGCTCGCGTGGCGAGTATGGCTACTACCTGGTGACCGACGGTAGTGGTTACCCACGCCGGGTCAACGTGCGTGGTCCCTCGTACACCCACGCGATGGCGTTGCTGGAACGCATGATCGTGAATGTCAATATTTCTGATGTGGCGGCACTGATGGTGTCACTGCACACTTACCCGCCCGAAATCGAGAGATAGCCATGACTGTCCGTGATGTCCTGTCGCCCTTCACCGCGTGGAAAAACGTTTTCCGCGATCCGGTGACCATCCCTGATCCGATCAATGATCGCCCTGGTGCACCACGTTACCGTGGATTTCACCAAAATGACGTCGTCAAGTGTATTGGTTGCGGAACCTGCGAAACCATCTGCCAGAACGGTGCCATCGACATGATTCCGGTTGAAGGAATTTCAACCAAGCAAGGGGACTCCGGTCTGCGCCCGCGTATCGACTATGGCCGCTGCTGCTGGTGTGCGCTGTGTGTTGATGTGTGTATGACCGGCTCACTTACCATGAGCAACGCCTACACCTGGGTTGACGGTGACGCCGACGCCTTCAGGTTTACACCCGGCATCGACAAGAAACACTGGGACAACGCCGAATTAGGTTACCGCCGCCCTGAAGGCCATCAATTGACCGGCCGCGTACGCGAGCACATGCACGAGCTCACGCCTGAGGTGCGAATCTGCTCTTTTGCTGAAATTGTTGATGGTTACTCTGTCGAGCAGGGCAAGGCCGAAGCCGACCGCTGCGTCTCTTGTGGCCTGTGTGTGGCCACCTGCCCAACCCACATGTCGATCCCCGACTACATTGCCGCAGTGCGAGACGGCAACTACGAACGTGGCGTTGAACTGCTGTACGAGACCAATCCATTCTCCGGTGTCTGTGGACGGGTCTGCACCCACAAATGTGAGACCACCTGTGCCGCGCGTCACGAAGGAGACCCCATTGCGATCCGTTGGCTTAAGCGCCACATCATGGACCAGGTACCCTTTGAGCGGCGCAAGGAACTGATCGTTGGCCAACTGCCCGCGGCGACTGGCAAAAAAGTCGCAATTGTTGGCGCTGGCCCGGCAGGCCTGACGGCCGCATTTGATCTGGCGAAAAAAGGACACAGTGTGACGGTGTTTGAGGCGCTCGACAAACCGGGCGGTATGACCCGCTGGGGCATCCCGGAGTACCGGCTGCCCTACGACATCATTGATGAAGACGTGGACATGATTCGGGCGGTCGGCGTCGACCTGCGCTGCAATACTGCCATTGGCAAGGATATCAGCCTGACCGAGTTGCGCGATACACACGACGCGGTGCTGCTGGGCTTGGGACTGCAATTGGGGCGCGGAACCCGCATTCCCGGTAGTGACCACCCCGACGTACGCAAAGCGGTTGATCTGCTGCGACAGGCCACTGCTGGGGAGGATTTTGGTACCCCCCGGGAGGCAGTGGTGATCGGTGGCGGCAACGTCGCCATGGACATCGCCCGAACACTGGCACGGCTGCAAAAAGCCGCCTACGGAGAAGTCAAAGTCATCCTGACGGCTCTCGAAGACAAGGCACACTTTCTGGCCGACCCAGAGGAGATCAAGGAAGCCGGTGAGGAAGGTGTGGTCATCATCGACGCGCGCGGTCCACAAAATGTCGTGATTGAAGATGGTCGGGTCACCGGCCTGAAAACATGGCGTGTCAAAGCCATCTTCGATCAACAAGGCCGATTTGCCCCAAGTTACGACGAAACCGACGAACAGTTTCACCAGGGCAGTATGGTGGTGGAAGCCATTGGTCAAATGACTGATACAGGTTTGCTGGGTGATGAACTGACTGAGAAACTGGCTTGGCAACGCGGGCGCATTCAGGTCGACGCTGGTGGCCGCACCAGTGAAGACTGGCTGTGGTCAGCAGGAGATATGGTGCGTGGTCCGGACGTCGTCACGGCGGTTGCCGACGGGCACAGAGTCGCGGCGAGCATCCACGCCAGAATCACAACTGTTGGAGTTACAAAATGAGCGCAGGCGCACGCAGAATCGACATCCTTCGCGGCACCACGAGTATTCAGGAAGTGCTGGACGTGGCCAACAGCTTTGAAGCCAGTGCGCGGGATTTTTATACCGGCTTGATCCCAAAGGTCAGCAAACGTATCCGCTATCTGGTCGAAGAGTTGGCCGAGGAAGAGCAGCGGCACTTTGACCTGTTGGCCGAATTGTCAAAACGCACTGACATCGTCGAACAGGTCAAGGTCAAAATTGAAAAAACTGCCAGTGACAGCAAGTTTTCAGACTGTCTGCATCTGCCCAACCTGGGTGACCATCCGGACGATCAGGCCG
>JAGOUM010000257.1 GCA_018061265.1 Rhodoferax sp.
CAGGCTCTCGGGTGTTACACCCGTCTGCTGCGCGGCTTGTTGTTCCAGCAGGCCAAACTGCTCCTTGAACCAGCTCACCAGCCAGAAGCCGCGGGTGATCTGGATCTCGGTGTTGAAGTGGCCCGGCACCGCCGACGGGTAAGGTGGCACAAAACGTGTGGCTTCCAGGTAGCGCGTCGTGTTGGTGTTCACCGTGGCGGCCGTACCGAAAGACAGGCAGGCCACGTCGGGCGTCAGGCAGCCGGCACCCAGTACCTCACATGCCTTGTCAGCGGCACCGGCAAGCACTGGCAGGCCCTGGGGAATGCCGGTCTGCGCCGCGGCCGCCGCAGAGACCTGCCCGATCACCGTGCCCGGGGGCACCAACTCGGGCAACTGCTGTGGTCGAATGGGTAGCGCCTGCCATTTCCAGTCGTAGGGTGCCGCCCACCGGCAGCGCCGGTAGTCAAACGGCAGGTACCCCACCTGGGACGCGCAGGAGTCCACCAATCGCCCGGTCATGCGCAGGTTCAGGTAGCCAGAGAGCAGCACGAACTTGTCGGTTTGTGCCCACAAGTCGGGCTGGTGCTGGGCAAGCCAGTTGGCCTCTGCCTCGGCCTGAAAGTAGCGCACGGTCTCGAGCATGCCGATGCTGCGCAGGGCGGCTTTCCACCACCAGGACAACTCAGGCGTCTGGCTGGCACGGCGCTGGTCGAGCCAGATCATCGACGGCCGCAGTGGCTTGCCGTGCTGGTCCAGCGACACGGTGGTGCCGCGCTGGGTGGTGATGACCACGGCGGCTATGTCACCCTGGGCAACCCGGCTGCTGGCCCAAAGCTGCTGGCAAGCCTGACACAGCGACTGCCAGAATGCGTTCGGGTCATTCTCCAGCCAGCCAGGCTGCGGCGTCTGGTAGCTGGTGATGCTGACCTGTGCCTTGTCGATCAGCTCGCCTTGCAGGTCAAACAACAAAGCCCGCACACTTTGGGTGCCGTTGTCGATTGCCAGCAAATACGGCAGTTTCATGGTCGGGCCATTTGGCCTGCCAGCTGGCTCAGGGCCAGGTAGGCGGCACCCACCTGGGTGTCCCATTGGGCCAGCGCGTCACCCTGATTGGCAACCAAAGCCAGGTCGCCGCGCGCCGCAGGGCCGGTCAATGCCCCTCGGGGACCTAGCGCCACAATGTTGTTCACCGCGTTTTGCAACAGGCGGTGGCGCATGGCATGAATCAGGGGCGACGGCATGCCGCTGTGTTGCCACAGGCGTTCGGCACTGTGCTGCAGCACCGGCAAAAAATTGGTCACCAACACCGCGGCGGCATGGTAGAGCAGCTTGTCTTTGGCAGCCAGGCGAAAACACTGCCCACCAATGTGGGTCAGGGCCGACTCAAGCACCTGCAGCGCGCCCGCGTCGCCCTCCAGTGCGCAGGGTGTACCGGCAAACTGCTCAAGGGCCAGCTCGGGCCGGGCAAAACTTAGCAGGGGGTGGGCACTGGCCACCTGCCAGCCCAGCGTGCGCAGTGGCTGCAACTGGTCAGCGCCCAGCGCCCCACTGCAATGAAAAGCCAGTGCAGGGCGCGCAGGCGTGGCCAGATGGGCCAGAGCCTGGGCGACGGGGGCAATCTCGCCGTCGGGCAGTGCCAGCAGCCAGACGTCGGCATCGGGCAGTCCGGCCAAATCCTCGACGGCCTGGCCCGCACCGATAAAGTTGACGGCCCGCTGTGCGCTGCCAGGGGTGCGCGCCAGGACCGCCCGCAGCTGAAAAACATCCGCGCTCTGAAACAAGCGCCCCAGCGTCTGGCCGACCCGGCCCGCACCAATCAGGTTAAGGCGTGTCATGGTCAGGTCAATTTAATATCAAAAAAAATAGCTGCCAGCGCAATATCTATCAGCGCCAGGCAGCCTTTTTGCTTGAAAAAAACCGGGCCTAGATCACCTTGGCAATACAGGCGCAGACGTAGTCGACGTTTTTGCTGTTGAGTGCGGCCACACACATGCGGCCGGTGTCGGTGCCGTAGACGCCAAACTCATTGCGCAGGCGCACCATCTGGTCTTTGGACAGGCCAGAGTAGCTGAACATGCCGATCTGGCGGGTGATAAAACTCATGTCCTGGGTGACACCGGCGGCTTTCAGGCCATCCACCAGCTTTTGCCGCATGGCCTTGATGCGCACGCGCATCTCTCCCAGCTCGGTTTCCCACAGCGCGCGCAACTCTGGGTTGCCCAGCACGCCCGCCACAATGGCGCCGCCATGCGTGGGTGGGTTGCTGTAGTTGGTGCGGATCACGATCTTGAGCTGGCTGAGCACCCGCGCCGCGTCGTCCTTGGTGGCACACAGCACGCTTAAAGCGCCGACACGTTCGCCATACAGGCTGAAGCTCTTGGAAAAAGAGGTGGAGACAAAAAAGTCCAGCCCGGCGGCGACAAACTTGCCAATCACCGCACCGTCTTCGGCAATGCCATAACCAAAACCCTGGTAGGCCATGTCGAGGAAGGGGGTCAGGGTCTTGGCCTTGACCACGGCAATCACCTCGTCCCACTGCGTCGGCGTGATGTCGTAACCCGTGGGGTTGTGGCAGCAGGCGTGCAGCACCACCACGGTGCCAGCGGGGGCAGCGTTCA
>JAGOUM010000027.1 GCA_018061265.1 Rhodoferax sp.
AATCCTGATGAGCGGCTCAACGCGGACCTCAAATACGCCCTGGGCTCCAGAGTGCAGGTGCGCACCAAAGACAAGCTCAAGGCTGTCACGCAAAACCACATGACCACCCTCGCCGCCAATCCGGCCAAAGTGGTGTCCTACTTTCAAGATCCGCGAGTCAAGTATGCCGCTTGACGTTCATTACTTTGTTGCCGGGTGAATAGTTTCATTCAGCCAAGGTAACCTGTTACCAACCCTGCCTCTGTGCGCTGGCGAACCCAATCGACATTTCGAGGGCTTATCTTGCCCTAGTTTTCCGGACTCATTAGCTAAAGGAAAATTTCAGACATTGGAGAAGACGAAATGAGCAAGAGAAACGATGGACAAGCCCGGGGCAAATATACGCTGGAATTCAAGCTTGAGGCAGTGCGCCTGGTCAAAGGCGGTCAAGCCGCCGCTGTGACGGCCAAGGTGCTGGGCATACCGAATCAGACACCGGACAACTGGGTGCGACTGAGCAACAAAGGACAACTCAAAGGTGCAGGTGACAAACCCGTCTCGCCTGAGCAAATGGAGCTGGCGCGCCTGCGTGCCCAACTGGCCCGTGTGACGATGGAGCGCGACATCCTAAAAAAAATGTGCAAAGAACTGGTGGCACGCGGCACTCCTTTTGCCGACCTGCCAGCTCATTGGCGTTTCCCGCAATGTGTTAGCGCAGCCGACCAGTTCATGGTGGTGCTGTGAATGCTGGGACGACGAGCCCAATCGCTCAGCACGCGGATTACATGCTGAAACAGCGAGTGACTGTACTGGAGGCGCTGTTTGACGACATTGCCAACACTCGCATGCAGGGTGTGCTGATCAAAAACCTGGCGCTCAAGGTTCAGGCTGTTGATTTTGCGCCGGTTCCTCAACAACCTGACATGATGCAGGGTGTGCTGATCACGCCATGGTTCATGAACCTGGTGCGCCTGCCGCTGCGCAATGCACCCGCCTCAGCCCAGGTGCTGGCAGAGCGCCAGAAGGCCACGCGCCAGGTTGGCAACACCGACTTTGAATTCATTGGCTCGTTCGAGGTGACAATCGGCGCTTTTGAAGTCTGCTCGCTGTATTCGCCCATATTTTAATTTGCCGACCACGCCGCGGCAACGGCCACCGCGCAAGAGGTGTTGAACCAATTGCACCGGCCAACGCCCGAGCCCGCCAGAAGCGCACCTGCCGTGCCAAGTCGGCGTGGGTTTTTACTCGGCCGCAGTGCCGGTGGCTCTCCGGGTGCCCCGAAATGAGCGGCTTTGGCGGTTTGAACGGCAGCTACACACTGCATCCAGGGCAGGTGCTCAGCATCACTGGTCATCGTCTAGTACTGGGTCAGGGCTTGCCGGCCCGACTGCTTCTTGGACAAAGTGGTGAACAGGTGGAGCGCACACTGGCCGCGCTGTTTACCCTGTGTTCCCACGCGCACCGGCGTGCGGCACGCATGGCGCTTAATGCAGCACGCCTGCCCGATCAGACGGCACTGCCCGAGCCGTCTGATCAGTGGCGGACGCTGGAGACCGCGCGCGACCATCTGCGCAGCATGGCGCTGGACTGGCCGCGTCAACTCGCGCTATTAAGTCAGTCCAGCCATAAAACCCAAGCGCCAAATTTGCCTCTAGCCGAGGATAGTATTGCGCTACACGCTATTGATAGTGGATTGTTGAACTGGCTCAAGGCTTGCCCGCTGCCCCTGATTCAACCCGCACAGGCGTTGACCGAAGCGCAAACGCAAGAGGCGCAAATGGCGCTGCGCACTTGGCTTAAAGAGCACGTGTTGCTTGAGCCCCTAGAAGACTGGCTGGCTCAACACCGTGCACCTGAGGCGCTAGCGCACTGGTGCCAAAGCCGGGCCGCCGACCTGGCACAAGACATTGCCACCCAAGCAGGATTTGCCCAATTCCCGACCTGGAAAGGCCAGTGCCGGGAAACCGGCCCTTGGACGCGCCTGCGCCATCGCGAATCGGCGACAAATGCCCAGGGCAATGCTGCGCCAAGCATCTGGACACGGCTGAGTTCGCGCTGGATGGAGCTGATGGAACTGGTCTTTCTTGCCACACAGCGCACTGGCAACGCAGCACTCGCAAGCGGCGCCCTGAACCTCGCCCCCGGCCAAGCCATCGCCTGGGTCGAGATGGCGCGCGGCCTATTGCTGCACTGGGTACAACTCGATGAGCACGGCAAAGTGGCCGACTACCGCGTCATCGCCCCCACCGAATGGAACTTTCACCCTGACGGAGCGCTGGCCCGCGCCGTGAGCGCTTTGCCCCCCGATGACACGGCTTCTGCATGGGTTTTGGCCGCTGCTTATGATGCGTGTGTCGAATGCCGCGTGGCGGTCAGCTCAACTTAGAACGATCAAGACAAGGAAGACAACATGTGCGTAGTTTGTGGATGCGGCAATACCGCTGATGCGTCGGGCACCCCGGGCGTGACCGTACAACCTGGCACCGGTGACCTGCACTTTGGCGCAGGTGCGGCCAAGGTATCGGTGCCCGGCATGAGCCAGGAGCGTGCCATCAAGTTGGAGGCCGATGTGCTGGGTGCCAACAACGCCATTGCCGCTCAAAACCGTGCCCACTTTGCCTCGCATGGTGTGACCGCCTACAACTTGGTCTCCAGCCCAGGATCAGGCAAAACCACGCTGCTGTGCGCCACCATCGAAGCCCTGCGTCAACGCCAGCCCGAGCTGGCCGTGGCGGTGATCGAGGGTGACCAGCAAACCAGCTTTGATGCCGATCGCATCCGTGCCACCGGTGCACCCGCGATTCAGGTCAACACCGGCAAAGGCTGCCATCTGGACGCGCCCATGGTGGCGCAGGCGTTTTCCAGACTGGATTTGCATGCCAGCGGCCACCACCATGATCATGGTGGCCACGGCCATGTCCACAGCCACCCGCACGAGCATGCCCACGAAAAGCAGGCGTTGTTGTTTATCGAAAACGTTGGCAACCTGGTCTGCCCGGCGATGTGGGACCTTGGTGAGAAGGCCAAAGTAGCGATCCTCTCGGTCACCGAGGGTGAGGACAAGCCGCTGAAATATCCCGACATGTTTGCCGCCTCCAAATTGATGGTCTTGAACAAGATCGATCTGCTGCCGCATGTGTCGTTTAACGTGACGCGCTGCAAGGAGTTTGCGCACCGCGTCAACCCGGGCATTGAGATTCTGGAGCTGTCGGCCACCACGGGTCAGGGCATGGGCGCTTGGTTGGACTGGTTGCTGGCGGAGCCGTCTGCAGCAGCGGCGGTCAACGCTGATCCGGTGGCGGCGCGGATTGCGGCATTGGAGGCTGAGCTGGCGCAGTTGCGGGCGCTGCCGGCTTGATCTGATTTTTGATCTGGATTGATGATGTTTTTGGGCTCTAGCCCTTTTATTGATTGCGCTAATCACTACTTTTTCAATAGTGTTTGGTTTTCCCCCAGCCCTCTCGCCCCGCCGGGTGCGTGGGAGCTTAACAGCCCTATGTGGCTCTTCCGGGTAGTTCACAAGACGCTGCACTTTGGGCGGGATGGGTCGGTGCTCCGTTGGCGAGAACTTCTTGGAGGTTTTCCAAAACGTCCGATGAAACTCGGTCCCAACTCCAGTCGCGTTGAAGCAACTTTGGGGTCGGATCCCGATTCGACCCCATGGCGTCAAGTTCGTCGGATCAGTTCATTCGAATCGGGCTCTGACCCCAATTTTGCGGGCCATCGTTCACCAAACTCGCAAGACCTGAAGATCTCAACGAAGAATGTCCACCCATGGCCCTGATCCTGGCTTTCGGCGCTTTCCTGAAAAACACCGCCTGCTTGTTTGACACGCAGGCGCCTGAAGATGTGCGCTGGTCCAGCGTCCACGGCGACCTGTCCGACCCGGCGGCCTGCGTTGCCCTGCGCGAATCAGTGACACAGCTGATGGCGCAAACGCACAGCCCCATCGCCGCCGTCGCGCACGATCTGCACCCCGACTTTTTCAGCACCCATCTGGCGCTGCAAACCGCCGCCGATCTACAGGTGCCTGCCATCGCGGTGCAGCACCACCACGCGCATGTTGCCGCTGTCGTGGCCGAACACGGTTTGAACCAGCCGGTGCTCGGCCTGGCGCTGGACGGTGTCGGACTGGGCAGCGACGGCCTAGCCTGGGGCGGGGAATTGCTGCGTGTTGACACTGGCGGGTTTAACCGGCTGGCGCATCTGCAACCGCTGGCCTTGCCCGGTGGCGATGTGGCCGCGCGCGAACCCTGGCGCATGGCTGCTGCTGTGTTGCACGCGCTTGGGGCCACCGATCAAATCTTGCCACGCTTTGGCCCGGTGGTGGGCGAGCAAGCCGCCAAAACCATCACCACCATGCTAGCGCGTAACCTGAATTGCCCGCTGACCACTGCGGCTGGACGCTGGTTTGATGCGGTGTCGGGGCTGCTAGGTTTGTGTGTGCGGCAAGAATTTGAGGCGCAGGCGGCCATCGCGTTGGAGGTTGCCACCGCGCGCCACCTGCAAATCCATGGGAGCACGACAGTCAACACCCGTCTGTGGAACATCACCGCCGATGGCGTGGTTGACCTGCGCCCCTGGCTGCAAGAGCACCTGCTAAAGGTGGACACACACAACCCCGCCGTCGTCGATGAAGCCGCGCTTAGCTTTCACCTGACCCTGGCTGATGCCCTGAGCCAGCACACGACTGCCCTGGCACGCGCCCAAAAGATCACCGACGTGGCGCTGGGCGGTGGCTGCTTCTTCAACCTCATCCTGAAAGAGGCCATCGTCTCGCAGCTGGAGGCCGCAGGTTTGAATGTGTTGCAAACCCGAAGCCTGTCATGCGGCGACGCCGGACTGGCGTTGGGGCAGGCCTGGGTGGCTTGTTCCAGCCTGCCTGTGAGCCTTGACCTGTAACTACACTGTAGTTACAGTTGAAACGATGAATGCACTTCACTTTGAATGGGATGAGGCAAAAGCCAGTGCCAACCTCAAGAAACACGGAGTTGGCTTTGACGAAGCAAAGTCTGTCTTTCTGGACGATCATGCTAAGTTGATCCCCGATCCGGATCACTCCATTGATGAAGAGCGCTTCGTTCTATTGGGATATAGCTCAATCTTGAAGCTTCTTGTGGTCTGTCATTGCTATCGTGCAGAAGGTCGGGTGATCCGCATCATCTCAGCGCGAAAGGCAACACGACAAGAAACGCAAATTTACGAGAGGTGATAAGCCATGCGTGCCGAATACGATTTTTCCAAAGCAGTGAAGAACCCTTACGCTGCGCAGCTCAAAAAGCAGATCACCATTCGTTTGGATGAAGAGAGCCTCAGCTATTTCAAAAGCATTTCTGCCGATGTCGGCATTCCGTACCAAAGTCTCATCAATCTGTATCTCAGGGATTGCGCAACGTCCAATCGCAAACTCAATCTGGAGTGGAAATGATGTTGAACTATTTCGTTGAGCTGTGTCGGGCAGGTCGGCGCTTTGCGATGTCGGATTTCCAGCGTGGCTTCTCCGCTCCCGAAAGGGCGGGCACAGGCTACAGCCTCCATCAGGTGGGGCGCGACAGAATTTCACATCAAAATCTTGCTCTAGCTCCTCTGGAATAAGTGCAGGCAGCTATTTTATTGATAGCACAATGATGCCAACCCTGAAGATCACTGAAATCAAAGCGTTTGTTCCCTCAAAGGACTTCGAGCTTTCCAAGCAGTTCTACAAGGATCTTGGATTCATGATGGCCTCTGAAGGGGGTGGCATCATTTGCAAAAGAGTGGCGTGCTCACAAAGTACGGGGTCAGAGTCACGGCGTTGGAAGACCAGTCGTGGCGTATGCGGGACTTCTGCCTCTTCGATCCGTCGGGTGTTCAATGGCGCATTGGGCAGAATACCGACTAAATCGGAATTGAATCCCGTGTTACCCATAACAACCATCCCGTCCTTCCAACGGACCGACTCGGTGGCCGCTCAATTCCAGCTTTGAATACATCCAAAAGGACCCCATCATGTGCCTAGCCCTCCCCGCCCGTGTGGTGGAACTGTTACCCAATCAACGTGCCGTGGTCGATCTGGGTGGCGTGCGCAAAGAAGTGTCGATTGACCTGGTCGATGACGCGCAGGTGGATGACTACGTCATCATCCATGTCGGTTATGCCATCGGAAGGATTGACCCCGAAGAGGCGGCGCGCACGCTGGCGCTGTTTGCCGAGCTTTCTGAGGCTCAAAATGCCACCCAGCCCTTATAGACATTGCACGTGCAGCTATGAAATACATTGACGAATTTCGCGACGGCGACGCTGCCCGGCGGGTTGCTGCCACCATCGCCGCCGAGGCCCGGCCGGATGTGGCCTACAACTTCATGGAGTTCTGCGGTGGCCACACGCACGCCATTTCGCGCTACGGCATCAGTGGCATGTTGCCCGCCAATGTGCGCATGATCCACGGCCCGGGTTGCCCGGTGTGTGTGCTGCCGATTGGCCGCATCGACCTGGCTATTTCGTTGGCGTTGGAGCGGGGCGTGATGCTGTGCACTTACGGTGACACCATGCGCGTGCCGGCATCCGACAACCTGTCGCTGATCAAGGCCAAGGCGCGCGGGGCCGACATCCGTATGGTGTATTCCGCGGCTGACGCGCTGAAACTGGCCGAACAAAATCCGGAGCGCGAAGTGGTGTTTTTTGCCATTGGTTTTGAGACCACCACGCCACCCACCGCGCTGGTGCTGCGCGAGGCACAGGCGCGCAACGTGTCCAACTTCAGCGTGCTGTGCTGCCATGTGCTGACGCCTGCGGCCATCACCCACCTGCTGGAGTCGGCGCAGGCGCGTGAAATGGGGGCGGTGCCGATTGACGGCTTTATCGGCCCGGCGCATGTCAGCATCATCATTGGCTCTGAGCCCTATGTGCACTTCGCCAAGACTTACCACAAGCCGGTGGTGATCACCGGCTTTGAGCCACTGGATGTGATGCAGGGCATTTTGATGCTGATGCGCCAGATGAACAGTGGCCGCGCCGAGGTCGAAAACGAGTTCTCACGCGTCGTCACGCCCACCGGCAACCAGGCGGCACAAAAAGTCATGGCGCAGGTGTTTGAATTGCGCCAAAGTTTTGAGTGGCGCGGCCTGGGCGAAGTGCCCCACAGCGCCCTGAAAATCCGCCCCGAGCTGGCCGCCTGGGACGCTGAAGTCAAGTTTGACCTGACCTATGCCAGCGTGCCCGACCATAAACAGTGTGAATGTGGCACCATTCTGCGTGGCATCAAGCGCCCGGCCGATTGCAAGCTCTTTGGCACCGTCTGCACGCCCGAGACGCCGATGGGCTCGTGCATGGTGTCCAACGAAGGCGCGTGCGCCGCACATTATTCTTATGGTCGGTTTCAGGATATTGAGTTGGTAACAGCATGACAGCCAAGAAAAATTACCTGCGTCCGATTGACTTCAAACACGGACGCATCGACATGACGCACGGCGCCGGTGGCCGCGCAGCCGCGCAACTGATCGACGAACTGTTTGCCGTCGCGTTTGACAACGAATATCTGCGCCAGGGCCACGACGGCGCCCTGCTGCCGCAGCCGCAGGGCCGGCTCGTGATGGCCACCGACGGCCATGTGATCTCGCCACTGTTTTTCCCCGGTGGTGACATTGGCTGCCTGTCGGTGCACGGCACGGTCAACGACGTGGCCATGTCGGGTGCGGTGCCTCTGTACCTGGCAGCCAGCTTCATTATTGAAGAAGGTTACCCGCTGGCGAACCTCAAACGCATTGTCGAGTCGATGGCCGCCGCCTCCCGTGAGGCTGGTGTCCCAGTCGTCACCGGCGACACCAAGGTGGTCGAAAAAGGCAAGGGCGATGGTGTCTTCATCAGCACCACCGGGGTTGGTGTGGTGCCCGACGGCATGTTGATTGACGGTCGCCAAGCCAAGCCAGGGGATGCGATTCTGGTCTCAGGCACTTTGGGCGAGCACGGCGTGGCGGTGATGTCGTTGCGCGAGTCACTGGAATTCGAGACCGCCATCATCTCCGACACCGCCGCGCTGCACACGCTGGTGCAGGCCATGCTCGCAGCGCTACCCAATCCAGGCGATTTGCATGTGCTGCGCGACCCCACCCGCGGGGGTCTGGCCACCTCGTTGAACGAAATCGCTCGCCAGTCTCAGGTCGGCATGAGTCTGGTCGAAGCCGACATCCCAGTGCTGCCGCAGGTTGAAGCCGCGTGCGAGCTGCTGGGCCTGGACCCGCTGTATGTGGCCAATGAAGGCAAGCTGATTGCCATCTGCGCGCCCGAGGTGGCTGACAGCCTGCTGGCCGCCATGCGCGCCCACCCGCTGGGGGCAGCGGCCAAACGCATCGGCACGGTGACGGCCGATGACAACTGCTTTGTGCAAATGGCCACACGCTTTGGCGGACGGAGGGTGGTGGACTGGCCCAGCGGCGAGCAGTTGCCGCGCATTTGCTAATGGTTTTAGCGTGACCCCGTGGCCCGACGTGGTGGGCATCATCTTCAGCGGGCGCACCGATTCACAGGGCATCATCGCCAGTATCAACGAGGCGGGCGTCGATCAGTTCGCGTCCAAGCCCTGGATGCCCGACCACCGGCTGTTGGCCTTGGCCAATGCGGTAGAAGCGCGAACCCTGCAACTGCAAATCCAACACCTGATCTGGCGCTGCGCATGTGCTCAATCACCCGCAGGGTGGCGCAGTTCTTGTATGGTGGCTGCCTGCCTGTGAATCGTGATCCGGGCCGCCAGAAGCATTGGCACGTAAGGGCGCGCCGTTAAGATCGCGCCTACTTCCATAGGCGAGCCAACCGGTATTCAAGGGAACCATCGATGAAGCGCATCTTGCTTGGCATAGTTATCTGTTTCATCGGCCTGGCCCATGCACAAACACCGCCACCATCGGTTGATGCGCCTGGCACCCACGCTGGTGCCTCGGAGTCGACGGTACGGGTCCTGAACCGGGAGATTTTCAGCGTCCGCTCCAGCCTTAGCGGTATTTCAGCCGCTGACCGTGCCCGACGCGCAGTCACCCGCATCAAGGAACAACTGGAACAACCCGGCCCAAACAAGGTCACGTTAGTGCCCGACAGCATCGGAATTCTGGTCCAGATTGATGGCGAGACATCCTTTGCGGTGACTCCTGGCGATGTTGACCTGTCCCACGACGAAACTCTGCAGTCGCGGGCCAACGCCGCCAAGGCCGCACTGGAAATCGCCATCAACGAAAGCCGCGAAAGTCGCAACGTGCATTTCCTGCTGATCGCCGCGCTCAAGGTAGCGCTGGCAACCCTGGTTGTGCTGGTCTTGATTCGGCTGGCTCTGCTGACTCGCCGAAAACTCCTTGCCGCGATGCTCAGTGCAACCCAGCGGCATTCCGAACGTCTTCAGCTGGGTGGTGTCAAACTGGTCCGCCACGAGCGCGTGGCGATGGCGGTTCGTATGGGCTTGAACACGGTCTACCGTGTTTTCCTGTTCATCCTGGTGTACAACTGGCTGAGTTTTGTGCTGTCGTGTTTTCCGTACACCCGCATCTGGGGTGAAACACTCCATACATTCTTGATCAGCCTGCTTGCCAGCATGGGCTTGGCAATCCTGCATGCCGTGCCAGGTCTCGTCACGGCCGGCGTGATATTCCTCTTGGCCAAATGGGTGTCCAACCTGCTCCACGGTTTCTTTGAACGGGTGCAAATCGGTCAGATTCAGCTGACCTGGCTCGATGCGGACGTGGTTGCACCAACGCGGCGAATTGCCAAAACCCTGGTCTGGCTGTTTGCGCTGGCAATGGCCTATCCCTATTTACCGGGCTCTGATACCGAGGCATTTAAAGGCTTGTCTGTACTGGCAGGTCTCATGATCTCCTTGGGCGCCTCGAATCTGGTTGGCCAAGCAGCAAGTGGCCTGATCCTGACGTATGGCCGCGTCTACCGCAAAGGTGAATACGTGCGTATCGCTGATTCCGAGGGCACGGTGACCGAGGTGGGCATGTTTGCCACACGCATCCGCACCGGCTTGGGCGAGGAGCTCACCATTGCCAATTCAAAGATCATGGAGCACACCACCACCAATTACTCCCGCGTAGTCAAAGGCGGGGGGTTCGTACTCGACACCAAAGTCACGATTGGTTACGACACTCCGTGGCGTCAGGTCGAAGCTTTACTGATTGAAGCCGCCAAACGCACCGAGGGAGTCGTGACGGACCCCAAACCGCTGGTATTTCAGACGGCCTTGTCCGACTGGTACCCTGAATACCGGCTGGTGTGTCAGGCCATTCCTGCAGAACCCCGCCCGCGCGCTTTGATTCTGAGTGCATTACATGCCAACATTCAGGACATATTCAGTGAGTATGGCGTTCAAATCATGTCACCGCAGTACTTTGAAGATCCAGCGGAGCCCAAGATTGTCAAACCCGACAACTGGTACGCAGCGCCCGCTGTGCGACCAGAAAAGCCATAGCGCAGTGCCCCGTGGTTTTCGCGGTCTACCGAATACCGGGGTCCGTTGCGCCATCAAATCCGAGCTTGGCAAGCAAGGGCAGGTCTTGCCGGTTCTACACGCCCAACGCAATGACGATGATGTCAAAGCCACCCCGCCATTGAGGCAGGTCATCGACGCAGGGCCTTGACCGATCGATAATTGCCAATCTTTCGGAGTCAAACCATGCCCATCTACGAATACGCCTGCCGCGACTGTAACCATCGATTCGAAGCCCTGGTGCGCTCAGACACCACGCCCGAATGTCCACAATGCCACTCGATCCAGCTCGAAAAACAGCTGTCTGTCTTTGCCACCACCGGTGCCAGTGCCAGCGTGCCTGACCTGCCCCCCAGCCCTTGCGGCAGTGGGGCATGTTGTATGCCAGGCGGCGGCTGCGGTTTTCAGTAGCACTACAAACCCCGCTGCCAGGCCGGGCGCAGGTGCGCTGACTGCGGTGCGTCTATTGCTGCTTGCACCTGCGCCAGCAGTCGGGCCTTGTCAGCGCCCAATGTCCCCTTGAGCACCAGCCAATTGGACGCATGGTCGCTGCGAAACACCGTGCGTCTCAAATCAAGCTGCTGCAGCAACAACTTCATTTCCGCAAACAGCTGCAACTGCGTCAGCGGCTCCCAACCCGGAAAACCAGCTCGAAAACGTGCCTCTCCCTGCGGAAAACTCACCACCAGCGTCGACAGGTACTCGGGTTGTGTCTGGTTCATCAGCCGGGCTGATTGCTGCGCATGCTGGTTGGACAACTCCGGCCCGCCCAGCCCATTGAGCAACATCACCGAGCGGCTGATGCCCGCAGCAGCCAGCTTCTCCAGCGCATCGGCGGTTGAGAGGTAGGTTTCACCCTTGCTGACCCGCGACAGAACTTCGTCGTCACCCGACTCTGCCCCCACATAAACCAGCGACAAGCCCGCATCGCGCAGCGTCTGCAAATCGGCCACCGATTTGTTGCGCAGATTACGCGGCAGGCAATAACTGGAGACGCGGCGCACCGCGGGCAAGTGCTGTCGAATGGCTTGCAGTACCACCAGCAGGCGCCGCGTGGACAGCGCCAAGGCGTCGCCGTCACCCAGAAAGACCCGCTGCAGCCGGTGTCCGAATTTCGCGCCACTGCTGACAATACTCTGCAGCAGTTCGGCCTCGCCGCGCGCGGCGAACTTCTTCTGCGGTGCGGTGTACATCTCGCAATAGGTACAGCGGTTCCATGAGCAACCGTTGGTCAGGGGCAGGATCAGCGACTCGGCCTCGCTGGGAGGGCGAAACACGGGTTCAATATAGTGAATGGGAAATTCTTGCATAGGGGGGTTGCTGTCTGGCGGCGACAATCCTGCCATGATGCCTGAATTCTGGACCCATGCCCCGTTGTTGTTTGCGGCTGCCTTCTGTGCCGGGGTGCTCAATGCCATCGCCGGGGGTGGCAGTTTCCTGACCTTTCCGGCACTGATTTTTGTCGGCATTCCACCCATCACGGCCAACGCCACCAGCGCTCTGGCCGTCAGCCCTGGCTATCTGGGCAGCACACTGGGGTTTCGACCCGAGTTGGCCAAATTGCCCACGCAGCGCCTGCGCCGAGAAACTCTCATCGCTGCCGGCGGCGGAATCGTCGGAGCTTTGCTGTTGCTGGTAACACCAGCTGGCGTGTTTTCAAGCATCGTGCCATGGCTGTTGCTGTTTGCGACCGTGCTGTTTGCACTTGGCCCGGGTATCGCCAAACGCGCCACGGCACACACCGGTGCCGACTCTGGACTGTTGCGCTGGCGCGAACCCGGGCTCGCGCTGGTGGCCGTTTACGGTGGCTACTTCAATGGTGGTCTGGGTATATTGCTGATGGCACTCTACGCAGTGACCGGAGAGTCCCATCTCAACACCGCCAACGCCCTGAAAAACCTCAATTCACTGGTGCTCTCCTGGCTTTCAGTGGCCGCCTTTGTGGTGGCCGGTGTGATTGCCTGGCGCGAGGGCGTGCTGATGATGCTGGCGGCCAGCCTGGGCGGCTACTACGGCGCACGCTGGGCGCGCCGGTTGCCAGTGCAATGGGTGCGGTCCGGCGTCATTGGCACCGGGTTGGTGATGAGCGTGGTGTTTTTTATGCGCTGACTTACGCCTACAAGATCATGAGCAAAAAGTTTCCAGACAACCCGAAGAATCCCCAGCGCATTTGCTGGGGTTGCGACATCTATTGCGCCGCCGATGACATGCGTTGCGGCAACGGCTCAGACCGTACCCCTCACCCGGCTGAACTGTTTGGCGAGGACTGGCGCAACTGGGAGCAGCCTCAAGCCTCTTCCACTCAGCCAGCCGAGCTGCCGGTCATTCGGCCAGGCAGCGACACTGAATGAATTTCAGAAAACTTGCAGCGTGAAAACACTGGTTTTATTCAACTACGACTGGGACCTGGCCGGCTTTGCCCGCAACGCCCAAGCCTGGCCGCACGATGTAGCAGGCTTCGATCTGTTCAGCTTTCCCAGCAACGCGCATCTGGCCTGGTTTGACATGACGCGTTTTGTTGACCGGCTGGCGCGTCAGGCCAAGCGGCGCGGCTGGACCGCAGTGGTCTCCAACCATGAGCAGTTTGGCGCACTGGCTGCGGCCCTACTGGCTGAACGTATGGGCTGGCCGGGCACACCGGTCCATGCTGTGCTGGCCTGCCAACACAAACTGCACGCGCGCGAAGTCATGGCACAAGCCTGCCCCGATGCCAATTGCGGCTTTTCGCGCCTGCCCGCGCGTTATGGCGACCCGGCACCCGAGGGCTTGCGCTACCCAAGTTTTGTCAAACCAGTCAAGGCGGCGTTCTCGGTGCTGGCGCGCACCGTGCACAGCCGCGACGAATTGCACACCCACACCCGCTTTGGCTTTTGGGAACTGTGGGTAATTCGCCACCTGGTCGAGCCGTTTGAGCGCATCGCGCGCCAGCGTCTGCCACAGGCCGGTACAGCGCACAGCCTGATGCTGGAAGAACCGGTGCCCGGCGCACAGTTCAACCTAGACGGTTATGCCTTTGCGGGCGCGGTGCATTTACTCGGGGTGGTTGATGCCATCCATTACCCGGGCACCCAGGCGTTCATGCGTTTTGTTTATCCCAGCACGCTGGCAGCAACGATTCAAGCACGTGCGCTGGATGTGGCGCTACGCTTTCTAACAGCGGTTGGTTTTGACCACGGCCTGTTCAATATGGAGTTTTTTTACGATGCGCCGACCGACCGGCTCACCGTGATCGAGTTCAACCCGCGCATGGCGGCGCAGTTTTCTGACCTGTACCTGCGGGTGCTGGGCATTGACTTGCACCGCCTGGCGCTGGCGCTGGCCCACGGACAAGACCCGGCCGGCGTGCCCCGCAGCGCGCCCACCGCTGGGGCAGCGGCCAGTTTTGTCTACCGCAGTTTTTCTGAGACGGCGGTGGTGCGCCTGCCAGATACCGCCCAGCAACAAGTGCTGGCGCAGGCTTTTCCGGATGCCTTGCTGTTTTGCTTTGCCAAGACGCCCAGCCAGATCGCGCGCGACTTCAAATGGCTGGGCAGCTACCGCTATGGCATCTTGCACCTGGCTGCCGCTGACGCACAGCAGTTACAAGCCGACTGCCAGCAGGCCAGCGCCTTGCTGGGCTGGCCCGCCCCGTATGCCGATGTCGTGGCGCAGCAGGGCTTTGGCTGATCTGGCATATTCACGCCCTGATTGCATCTTTACCGGAGAACACACGATGAACCCCTTGACAACATTAAAACGCCTGGCCGGCGTGGCGCTGATCGCTGCGTCGCTGGCGGGCTGTAGTGCCATGACCGCGCAAAACCCGTCTGGCAACTACAAGCCGGTGAACGCGGTGGCCGACGACCCCGAGGCGCGGCTGCTGCTCAAAGGTGCCGATGTCACCGCCTATTTCACCCAGGGCAAATATGTGCAGGGCAGCGCGCAGTTTCGCAGCAACTACGAGGGCGTTGACTTCAGGTTTGCGTCTGCCGAGGCCAAAGCCTTGTTCGATGCGTCGCCCACCCAGTACCTGCCGCAGTACGGCGGCTATTGCGCCAACGGCCTGGTGTACGGCATTCCCTGGGGAGGGGACGCCAACACCTGGAAGATGATCAACGGCAAGCTGTACATCTTCGGTGGACAGGGCTCGCTCGATGCTTTTATGGTGGACGAAAAGCAAAACCTGGCGCTGGCCGACAAATACTGGAACGAAGAGGTCAAGGGCAACAACAGCTTTGTGCAACGCAGCAAGCGCCTGATTCTGCGGGTACCGCATTACAAGAGTGGCGAAGAACTGGCCAAGCTGGTGGCTGCGGCCAAAGCCAAACCGTGAGTGCCTTACTTTGGTGTGTTGCACTTTGATCTTGAGCAAAAATGCGCTCTAGCCCAATTACGTACAGTGTTTATAGCTACAACTTATGTAGCCGTTTGAGGCGCTTGTGAAACGCCGCACGGCACTTGCTGCGCTGGGACTGGGCGTCGCTGCCGCTCAGTGGGGCTGCTCGCTTGGGCCGCGTGACAGCGCTGAAGACCTCGACACCCCCGCACAAAAGCCAACGCTCAGGAACTACCCCGTCGCCTGGGTGCTGAGTTCGGGTGGGCCGCGCGGCTTTGTCCACGTTGGTGTGCTTAAAGCCTTGTTTGAGTTGGGTCTCAAACCCGATCTGGTGGTGGGCAGCTCGGTCGGCGCTTTGGTGGGCTGTCTGGCCGCCGCCGGTGTTGGCATGGCGCGTATCGAGGCGCTGGCGCTGGAGACCTCAATGGCCAGCCTGTTTCGGCTTAACTTTTCGGGCGATCTGTGGCTCAATGGGGCGGGTTTGGCTGCGCTGGTGAACGAGACCGTGGCTGACCAGCGCTTGCAGCAGTTCGCCACGCCATTTGCGGCCGTCGCCATGCGCCAGCACCCACAGGAACTGGTCGCCTTCAACTGGGGCAACGCCGGCCTGGCGGTGCAGGCCGCTTGTGCGGTCGAGGGTCGGCTGGCACCCGTGCGCATCGCCCAGAGTGACTATCTCGACGCAGATCGCCTCAGCCCGCTGCCGGTGCGACTGGCCAGGCAAATGGGTGCCACCAGGGTGCTGGCCATTGACGCCTCAGCGCACGAAGACAAGGCGCCTCCCACTGCCACCGGTTACGGTGCGTCTGACCTGCGCAAACGCGAATCGACGCAGGCCGACGCGGTGCACGCCGACATGGTATTGCACCCCGAGTTTGGCTACTACACCGGTGTCAGCCGCGAGTACCGCGAACGCACCATCGCTGCGGGTTACCAGCAAACCCTGCTGCAAGCGCAAGCGCTGCGCCAGTTGCACGCTATTCTATCTGCATGATGGACTTGCACGACATCCAACGCGCCCAGGCCATTTTTCAGGCGACTTTTGACGTGTATCCGGGTTTGGTGATGCTGGCCTATCTGGCACTCTTCACTTTGATCACTGCCATGTGTCTGCCCGGTGCCGCCGTGTTGATGCTGCTGGCCGGAGCCAGTTTTGGCTTGGTTTGGGGCAGTGTTCTGGCGACGCTGGCGTCCACCGCCGGGGCGACTTTGACCATGCTGGGGGCACGCTACTGGTTGCGCCACCGGGTTGAACGGCGCTACGGCGCGCGCCTGGAAGTATTTAACCAACGGCTGCAAAGCGAAGGTGCGCTGTACCTGTTGTCGCTGCGCTTGCTGCCTGTCATTCCGTTTGTGCCGGTCAACCTGATCAGTGGATTGACACGATTTGACGGTGCGACTTTTTTCTGGGTAAGCGCACTGGGCATGCTGCCAGGCACTGCCTTGTACGTGTACGCCGGCGTGTACCTGGCACAACTGCAGTCGATCGATCAACTGCTGTCGCCTCGTAGTGCGGCCATTTTGATGGCTCTGGGTGTGCTGCCACTGCTGGCAGCGCTGTTGCAGCACAGGCGTCAGGCCGCGGGCAACTCAGTCAGGGCAGGCTGACCCCAGCCAAATCCACCGGACACACCTCCAGGAGAACCTGACAAAATCAATCGGACGTGAGCCAATCCAAGCGGCTAGACATTAAAGCGCTTCGCCCATCCATTCACCGCTCTATAGGGAGTCAGCCATGCGCGCCTTGAGTATTTCAACCCGGCTGAAACTTGGCTTTCTGCTGATAATTTCAACCTTTGTGGTCTTGTCGGCGGTCGCCGCGCTAAAGATGGAAGCCGTTTCTGGAGCCACCCAAAAAATGGAAGTGCAGACCAGTTTGTTGCAACTGGCAGGACGTTGGCAGGCCAATGTCAAGCAAAACTCTGCCCGGGCACTGGCGATCGCCTACAGTGAAGACGCGACCTTGTTCCAGTTTTTCAAGGAATCAGCGGACGCGGTCACCCGGGAGACGACCGAGATTCAAAAGGCGGTACTCGCTCAGGTGCAAGACGAGGCTGGCCGAAAAGCGGCCGATCAGATTGGTGTTGTTCGCAGTGCCTGGCTGAAGGTTCGGGATGAGATCAACGCGCTGAAAGCCGCGGGTGACACCCAAGGTGCCAAGGCAGTGGCACAGAGCAAGTTTGTGGCAGTGACCGATCAGTATGTGCAAGTGACCCAGGTTTTTCTGGACGACCAGGTGAGGGATATCCACGAAACCAATCAACAGATCTCCGCCATGTTTCAGCAACTCTATGTGGTTGGTGCCTTGTTGTTGCTGGTGTGTGTTGCCATTGCCGTGTTTGTCAGCTGGAGTTTGTCGCACGGAATTTCCCGGGGCATCGAGAGCGCCCGTGCGGCAGCCCAACGTATTGGTGAGGGGGACCTGAGTCAAGCCTTGCCACAAAACCGGGCCGATGAAATTGGCCACCTTTTTGCATCCCTGACCAGTATGCAAAACAGTCTGATCAAGGTGGTGGCGCATGTTCGCCAGGGCAGTGAGAGTGTGTCCACCGCCAGCTCGGAGATCGCCCAGGGCAACCAGGACTTGTCGGCCCGCACCGAGACACAAGCCAGTGCGCTGGAGCAAACCGCTGCCAGCATGGAGCAGTTAGGCTCTGCGGTGCGGCAAAACGCGGACCACGCCAGACATGCCAGCCAACTGGCCACCAACGCCAGCGCGGTTGCCCAACAAGGTGGTGACGTGGTAGCGCAGGTGGTGAGCACCATGAAAGGCATCAACGATGCGTCGCGCAAGATTGCCGACATCATTGGTGTGATCGACGGCATTGCCTTTCAGACCAACATCCTGGCACTCAACGCGGCCGTTGAGGCAGCCCGTGCTGGTGAGCAGGGCCGAGGTTTTGCTGTCGTGGCCGGTGAGGTGCGCACGCTGGCGGGTCGCAGTGCCGAAGCCGCCAAGGAGATCAAAGCCCTGATCAATGCCAGTGTGCAGCAAGTCGACCAAGGCACAAGCTTGGTCGATCAGGCCGGACAGACCATGCAGGAGATTGTGACCGCCATCCAACAGGTGACCGATATCGTGGCTGAAATCAGTTCTGCCAGTAATGAGCAGAGTCTGGGTGTCAGTCAGGTGGGCGAAGCGGTGACCCAGATGGACCAGGTCACCCAACAAAATGCGGCGCTGGTTGAAGAAATGGCCGCGGCCGCCGGCAGCCTGAAGAATCAGGCGCAGGACCTGGTTCAAACCGTGGCTGTTTTTAATCTGGGATCCGGCAACTCCATTGGTCGGTCTGTTCCACCCGTGTCAGCGACGCATCGTCGACCTGCGCCGGCTGGCAAAACCCCAAGCGCCAGCCAGCGCATTGGCACCAACAAGTCGCCTGCGCCAACCCGTATCCAGCCCTCCAGATCCAACAGCACGGCGTCTTTGGCCGCGCCAGCGACCAAACCTGCGCCCGCTGCCGCCGCGGCGGCTGGAGGGGACGGCGACTGGGAGACCTTTTGACGCTTCCGTTCTGGCCTAACCAATCAAAATCGCCCGAAAGTCGTTCACGTTGGTCAGCGTCGGGCCGGTGATGACCGAGTCGCCCAGGGTCTGGAAGAAGGTGTGTGCATCGTTGTTGTCCAGAAAACTACGCGGGTTCATGCCGTTGCCCCAGGCGCGTTCAAGCGTGTCGGGGGTGAGCAGGGCACCGGCAATTTCTTCGGCACCGTCCACCCCATCGGTGTCGCCCGCCAGTGCGTAGATGCAAGGTGTGCCCGCCAGCGCCACGGCCAATGCCAGCAAAAATTCGACATTTCGCCCGCCCCGACCTTTGCCCCGGATTGTCACCGTGGTTTCACCGCCGCTAAGCAGGACACATGGTCGTGCAAACGGCTGACCCCGCAATGCCACCTGGCGCGCCACGCCACCAAGCACCTTGGCCACATCACGGGACTCACCTTCCAGGCTGTCACCCAGAATGTACGGAGTGAACCCCGCCGCCTGCGCCACCCGAGCCGCCGCTTCCAGCGCCATTTGAGGTGCCGTCACCATGCGCACGGTGCTGTTTTGCAGCCGGGCATCATCGGTCTTGACGGTTTCTCCGGCACCACTCTCCAGCAAAATGCGCGCTGCAGCAGGCAGCGCAATCTGGTAGCGCAGGCAAACCGCCAGCGCATCTTCACAGGTGGTGGTGTCACCCACCGTGGGGCCAGAGGCGATGTCCATCGGCGAGTCGCCCGGCACATCCGAGATCAGCAGCGTGAGCAGTTTTGCCGGATAACAGGCTGCAGCCAACCTGCCACCCTTGATGCCGGAGAGGTGCCGCCTCACACAATTCATCTCAGAGATCGTTGCACCTGAGGCAAGTAATGCGGCGTTGACAGACTGTTTATCTTGCAGAGTCAGTGCCTCACCCGGTTCGATCAGCAAGGACGATCCCCCGCCTGAAATCAGCGCCACCACCAGATCGTCGGGTGAGAGATTGGTCACGCGATCACGGATGCGTTGCGCCGCCAGAAGCCCGGCGGCGTCGGGCACCGGGTGCGCAGCCTGGATGATTTCGATGTGCCGGCATGGCACCTGGTAGCCATAACGGGTGACCACCAGACCTTCGAGCGGGGTGCTGTCCCGTGCCGTCCATAAATCTTCAAAGGCGCGCGCCATCGCCGCTGACGCCTTGCCCGCACCAATCACGATGGTGCGGCCCTTGGGTGGCTCGGGCAGGTGTGCAGCCAGGCACAGCGCCGGTTGGGCGGCAGCCACGGCCGCGTCAAACATCTGGCGCAACAGGGCGCGGGGGGCGCTTGTGGCATTGTCGGCAGTGGTCATGTGGCGCTCCAGGTGAGACTAGGCTCAATTATCAGCAGATCCTCAGAATACATGGCAAAAAGGCATCCAGCCCAACTCCAACAAACGACCATTGCTACTGAATTGATAAGGCCAGGCCGCGCGCCTCAGGCGCCAACCACCTCATGCCGACCCATCAATTCGAGCGCCTTCACCAGCGCCGAATGGTCCAGCTCGGCCATGCCGTTGGCCGCACACACCTGCATCAGCTGCGCCGCAGCGGCGGTTTGCGGCAACGCCAGGCCGAGTTCACGCGCGCCTTGCATCGCCAGACCGAGGTCTTTTTGGTGCAGTTTGATCTTGAAGCCGGGGTTGAAGGTGCGCTTGATCATGCGTTCACCGTGCACTTCGAGGATGCGGCTGGAGGCAAAACCGCCCATTAACGCGGCGCGCACCTTGGCCGGGTCGGCACCGGCCTTGCTGGCAAACAGCAGGGCCTCACCCACGGCTGCAATGTTGAGTGCGACGATGATCTGGTTGGCTACCTTACAGGTCTGGCCATCGCCATTGCCACCGACCAGCGTGATGTTTTTACCCATTAGGTCAAACAGCGGTTTGACGCGCTCGAAGGCCACTTGGGTCCCACCCACCATGATGGTCAGGCTGGCGGCTTTGGCACCCACTTCACCGCCCGACACCGGCGCGTCGAGGTAGTCGCAACCCAGCGCGTTGATCTGTTGCGCAAAAACCTTGGTCTCGATTGGCGAGATGCTGCTCATGTCGACCACGGCTTTGCCTGTGGTCAAACCACTGGCCACACCGTTCTCGCCAAACAGCACCTTGGCGACATCGGGCGTGTCGGGCAGCATCAGAAAGATGATGTCGGCCTGCTGCGCTACTTCCTGTGCGCTGGCGCAGACCGTGGCACCGGCGTCGGTCAACGCGGCGGGGGCCGCGCTGCGCGTGGCAATAAACAGGCGGTGTCCGGCGGCGATCAGATGGCCGGCCATGGGCGTGCCCATGATGCCCAGACCGATAAAGCCCAGGCGTTGGGGGTTGGTGCTCATTGCGATATCTCCATAGTTTTCAAACGGGGTGATGGCATGTCAGCAATCGCAACCGTTGGGGTCAAGTCGTTCTCGCCAGCCCAAACCGGCCAAGGTGGTGGTGAGTGGCTTGTACTCGCAGCCGACCCAGCCGCTGTAGCCCAGCTCGTCGAGCAGCGCAAACAGGTAGCGGTAATTGATCTCCCCCGTACCGGGCTCGTGGCGGCCCGGGTTGTCGGCGAGCTGGATGTGACCGATGCGCGAGAGCCGCTTTTGCAGCGTGGCGGCAAGTTCACCCTCCATACGCTGGGCGTGGTAAACGTCGTACTGCACAAAGGCGTTGTCAGCGCCTACCTCGTCCAGAATCTCCAGCGCCTGCGAAGTGCGGTTGACGTAAAAGCCGGGGATGTCAAAGGTGTTGATCGGCTCCATCAGCAGACGCAGCCCGGCGGCGTTCAGCTCGGCAGCGGCAAAGCGCAAGTTCGCCACCAGGGTCTGGCGCAACAACGCATCGGGCACACCTGCGGGTGCTTTACCGGCCAAACAGTTGAGCTGCGATACACCCAGCGCCTGCGCATAGGCAATGGCCTGGGGCACCCCGGCGCGGAATTCTTCAACCCGCGCCGGGTCACAGGCCATGCCGCGGTCGCCCGCGTCCCAGTCGCCAGCGGGCATGTTGTGCAGCACCAGGCGCAGGCCGTGGGCATCCAGTCTGGCTTTGATCTCTTCGGCTTTCCAGGCGTAGGGGAACAAAAACTCCACCGCGGTAAAGCCGGCGCTGGCGGCGCGCTCAAAGCGGTCCAGAAACGGCACTTCGGTAAACAGCATGGTCAGATTGGCAGCAAATTGCGGCATGGTTTTCTCCTGTTGTGGTTGTTTTGATTGATTATTCCAGCAGTCCGGCGGCCACCAGGCCCTCGCGGCCAGCCGGGTGCAGGCACTCGATGTCTTCAAACTCGTTGATGGCGTTGATCTCGGTGCCCATGGCAATGTTGGTGACTTTTTCCAGAATCACCTCCACCACCACCGGCACGCGCAGCTCACGCGCCATGGTTTGCGCCTGGCGCAGCGTGCCCTGCAACTGCGCCGGATCGGTCACGCGCAGCGCCTTGCAGCCTAGACCCTCCACCACTGCCTTGTGATCGACACCGTAGCCTTGCAGCGTGGGGTCGGTGACATTTTGGTTGTCAAAGGCGAGCTGCACGCAGTAGTCCATCTCAAAGCCGCGTTGCGCCTGGCGGATCAGACCCAGGTAGCTGTTGTTGACCAGCACTTGCACATAAGGCAGGCGGAATTGCGCACCCACCGCCAGCTCTTCCACCAGAAACTGAAAGTCGTAGTCGCCGCTCAAGCCGACCACGGTTTTGGTCGGGTCAGCCGCCACCACGCCCAGCGCGGCGGGAATCGTCCAGCCCAGCGGGCCGGCCTGGCCGCAGTTGATCCATTGGCGTGGGCCAAACACCTTGAGAAACTGCGCGCCGGCGATCTGGCTCAGGCCAATGGTCGAGACAAACACGGTGCCGCGGCCAAAGGCTTCATTCATTTCCTGATACACCCGCTGCGGCTTGATTGGCACATTGTCGTAAGACGTCTTGCGCTGCATCAGCTTCTTGCGCTCGGCGCAGCGATGGGCCCAGTCGCTGTAGTCGCTCAGGCGCTTGGCATCGCGGCGTTCGCGCGCCACCTGCACCAACAGCTCCAGCGCCGCTTTGGCATCGCTGACGATGCCCAGGTCGGGGTTGAACACGCGGCCAATCTGCGTCGGCTCGATGTCCACATGGACAAATTTGCGCCCTTGGGTATAGACCTCGATCGAACCGGTGTGGCGATTGGCCCAGCGGTTGCCAATTCCCAAACAAAAGTCTGATGCAAGTAGTGTGGCGATGCCGTAGCGGTGGCTGGTTTGCAGGCCGCACATACCGGCCATCAGCGGGTGGTCGTCGGGCAGCACCCCCCAGGCCATCAACGTTGGAATGACGGGCACGCCGGTCAGCTCGGCAAACTCCACCAGCAAGTCCGCCGCGTCGGCATTGATGATGCCGCCCCCGGCGATGATCAGCGGCTTGCTCGAGGCGGCCAGCATGTCCAGCGCCTTTTCGATCTGTTTGCGTGTGGCCGCAGGCTTGTAGGCGGGCAGCGGCTCGTAGGTGTCGATGTCAAACTCGATCTCGGCGAGTTGCACGTCGATCGGCAGGTCAATCAGCACCGGCCCCGGGCGGCCCGAGCGCATCAGGTGAAACGCCTGCTGGAACACGCGGGGAACGAGCGCCGGTTCGCGCACCGTCACCGCCCATTTGGTCACCGGCTTGGCAATGCTCTCGATGTCCACCGCTTGAAAGTCTTCCTTGTAGAGACGAGCCCGCGATGCCTGGCCAGTGATGCACAAAATCGGGATACTGTCTGCGCTGGCCGAATACAGTCCGGTGATCATGTCGGTGCCCGCCGGGCCGCTGGTGCCAATACACACGCCAATGTTGCCGGCGCGGGCCCGGGTGTAGCCCTCGGCCATGTGCGAGGCACCTTCCACATGGCGCGCCAGCACATGGGCGATGCTTTGACGTTCGCGCAGTTGCGCATACAAGGGGTTGATGGCGGCGCCGGGCACGCCAAAGGCTTGTGTGATACCTTCTTTTTCCATCACCAGCACGGCGGCCATGGCGGCTTTCATCTTGGGCATGAGGGTTCTCCAGTGGATTCAAATCGGGTTGCGGGTTGGGCTTGGGAGTGATCGTCGTGCAATGGATGCGCGGGTGGAATGCCGCACTGGCGCATTTAGTTCATTCCATGGTGGAATACCAGGCTGCTCTTCACATCATCCAGTTGGTCAACAGGAAGCCCCATGGAACGAATTCAAGCCCTCAAACTGTTTGTTCGCGTCGTTGATCTGGGCTCATTCAGCAAGGCCGCTGCCGAGCTGGGTATCGGCCAACCCGCCGCCACCAAACAAGTCAGCCGCATGGAAGCGCACTTGGGCGCGCGCCTGCTGCACCGCAGCACGCAGGGTGTGACACCGACCGAAATCGGCCTGCTGTACTACGACAAATGCAAGCTGATTGCCCACCATGTGGATGAAGCCAGCTCGGTGGCCGCGCTGCTGCAAACCCAGATTCAAGGTGCCCTACGCATCAATACTTCGGTAGCGTTTGGGCGGCGCGTGCTGGCACCACTGGTGCTGCAGTTCATGCGCATGAACCCGCAGGTGCAGGTTGACCTGAACTGCGAAGACCGTTATGTCAACATGGTCGAGCAGGGGGTCGATGTGGCCATCCGCATGGGTCGTCTGGCCGACTCCACTTTGGGTTCGCGTTTTCTTGGCCTGAACCCCTGGGTGGTGGTGGCATCGCCGGACTATCTGAAACGCTGTGGCACACCGCAGTCACCACACGATCTGGCTGACCATCAGGCACTGATCTACAGCACGGTGCAAGGCGATGCGCGCTGGCATTTTGGTGACGCCGTCGGGCAGACGCAGTCGGTGGCGGTGCGCGGCCAGCTGCGCTCCAACAACCTGTCGTCGCTGATGGAAGCAGCGCGCCTGGGCTTTGGCGTGGCCGCGCTGCCGCAGTACGTGGCGTACCCATCGATGGCCAACGGATCGCTCGTGAGTGTGCTCGATACCTGGCAATTGCCGCAGCAGGAGATCCATGCCGTGTTCCCGTCGCCGCGCATGGTGCCTGCCAAGGTCACGCAGTTCATCGCCTGGCTGCAAGGTCAGTTCGGGTCACTGTGGTGGCGCAAGGTTTGAGCATCAAATAGCGTTCCAGCGCATACAAGCAAATTGATTTATGCTACAGTTATTGTGGCGGCGTCAACCCATCTGAGACGTGCTTGGGCAATGGTCGGGTCTATAAAACTGCATCGTTTGGCCCTATGATCCCCGGCTTACCTTCCTTCCCGCCTGATTGACCAATGTTGATCAACCCCAAACTGCAGTCACGCTTCACGGAGTTCAAGACTTCCGGGCTGTTGCCGTCGCCCAAAGGGGTTGCCCTGTCAGTGCTTCGGCTCACCCAGCGGGACAAGACCACCTCGGGCGAGCTGGCCCATGCCATTGAAGCCGACCCGGGTTTGGTGGCCCGTCTGATCAAGTTGGCGAACCATTGCCAGTTACCGGGTGCGCGGCCAACCCTGGCGATCCGTGACGCGATCACCCTGCTTGGGCTCAATGCGGTTCGGGGTCTGGCGTTGGGGGTGTCGCTGATGGCACAGCGCCAGTCCAGCCCTTGCCCCGGTTTTGATTTCTCGTCGTTCTGGTCGCGTAATCTGGCCTGCGCGGTGGCCATGCGAACCTTTTCAATGCAGGCAAGAGTGCTCCAGGCCGACGAAGCCTTCACGCTGGGCCTGCTGTGCCAGGTTGGTCAATTGGGGCTGGCCTCGCTGTTCCCCGAGCGCTATGCGGAGCTGCTGGGTCCTGGCAGTCACGGCACCTTGCTGGCCAGGGAGCGTCAAACCTTTGAGTTTGACCATTCCGATCTGACGGCGACCCTGCTGCTGGACTGGGGTTTTCCGGAGAGTTTGGTCACACCCATCCTCTACTACGAAAGTGAGCAGTCACCTCAGCCGGATGAGAACCAGCGCACCGTGCGTCTGACGTGGCTGCTACAGCTGGCCAGCCAAACCGCAGACATCTGCATGGCTGAAACCTCGTCGCGTTCCGTGTTGATGCCAAAGCTGGTGGCGCTGGGCAACGGGCTCGGCTTTGCCGATGCCGAGCTGATGGGCTGGTGTGACGAGGTGGTTCGCGATTGGACCGACTGGAGTCGTCTGCTGAATGTGGCGTCGCAAAACTTGCCGCCGTTTGCCGATTTGTTGCAACAGGCCACCACATTGCCTCCAGCATCCGCGGCGCCCGGGGCCGGCGCAATGGCCGCACCTGCTCCCACGGCCACCACCCCGTGTCGGGTACTGGTAGTGGCTGCCAACGCCGCATTGCGCAGCCAGATCAGCGAAAAGGTACGTCTAGGTGGTTACGCCTGTCAGGAGGCAGCCAGTCCAGCACGCGCGCTGGCACTGGCCCGGCAGACTCCCCCGGAACTGGTGTTGATTGATCAGGCATTGCCCCAACCCGGTGGCTTGGACCTGGCCACTGCGCTGCGTCAGCTGCCAATGGAGCAGCCCCTGTTTTTGGTGCTGTTGACCAACGCCAGCCATCTGGCCCTGGCGCAGCAGGCTTTGAGCGGCGCAGTGGACGACGTGCTGGACAAGGCAACTGCGCCAGACACCTTGTTGCTGCGTCTGCTGGCCTGGCAGCGGGTGGTGACCTTGCACCGCCAGCGCCATTCGGAGCATTTACAGCTGCAACAGTTCTCGGCCGAGTTTGCCAAGCTGAACCAGCGCATCGAAGAAAGTCGACAAAAAGAACTCGAAAACGAACAGCGCATGGAACTGGCGCTCAGCGGCAGTGACCTGGGCTGTTGGGACTGGGACGTTGGCAGCGGCGTGGTGGTGCTCAATGAACGCTGGTGCTCGATGCTGGGTTACCGTGCCAAAGAGATCACACCCACCATCGATACCTGGCGTCAGCTGTCGCACCCCGACGATGTGGCCCTGGTCGAGGCGGCCATGAAGCGCCACCTTGGTTTCAAGACGCCAGTTTACGAAAGTGAACACCGTTTGCGCCACCGGCTGGGCCACTGGATCTGGGTGCTGGACCGGGGCCGGGTGGTGGCGCGCGATAGCGCTGGCAAGGCCCTGCGTGTGGTGGGCACACATATGGATATCACCGAGAAGAAGCTCGCGCAAGAACGGCTTGAACGCAGCAATGTGCTGCTGCAAAGCATTCTGGACAACATTCCAGTGGGATTAAGCGCGTTTGATGGCGAGCTGCATCTGGTGGCCAAAAATGCCCGCTTCCAGGCCAGCCTGGACTTGCCCGATTCGCTGTTTGAAACCCGGCCAAGCACCTTTGAGCGCATCATCCGCTATAACGCAGAGCACGGAGAGTACGGAGAAGGTAACCTGGAAGCCAAGGTGGCGGCCTTGATTGAAAAGGCCCGACATCCAACACCCCACCATTTTGAGCGCGTACGTGCCAATGGCACGGTGCTTGAGATCCGTGGCGCGCCCATGCCTGGGGGCGGCTTTGTCACGACTTACTCCGACATCACCGAAAGCAAGCGCGCAGCGGCCCAGGTCGAACAAAGTACCCTGCTGCTGCGCGGCGCCATTGACGCCATCGACGAAGCATTTGCACTCTTTGATCCTCAGGACCGACTGGTATTGTGCAACGACAAATACCGCAAGCTTTATGCAGCGACAGCGGACCTGATCGTGCCGGGTGTTCAGTTTGAAGACCTGGTGCGGGCCGGGTTGCAGCGTGGTTTGTACCATGACGCCGTCGGTAACGAAGAGGCTTGGCTGGCCGAGCGCATGGCAGCCCACCGGTCGGCGGACACCACCGTGATCCAGCGCTTGAAGGATGGGCAGGCGCTGCGCATCATTGAGCGTCGGCTGGCCGATGGCAGCATTGTGGGGTTCCGTGTAGACATTACCGATCTGATGCGCGCCACCGAAAAAGCACACGCCGCCAACCTGGCCAAGAGCCGCTTCCTGGCCACGATGTCGCACGAGATCCGCACACCCATGAACGGCATTCTCGGGATGGCGCAACTGTTGCTCAAACCCAAGCTCAGCGAAACCGATCGACTCGAATACGCCCGCACGGTGTTGAGCTCCGGGCAATCCTTGCTGACCCTGTTGAACGATATTCTTGATCTGTCAAAAATTGAGGCGGGTCGCTTCCAGTTGGATTTGACCCGGGTCGAGCCCGAGCATCTGCTTCAGGAAACACGGTCGCTGTTCTCGGGTGCGGCCAGGAACAAGGGTTTGCAAATCAGCTTCCGATGGCGCTCCGGGTCCGGCTTGGCCTATCAGGCCGATGGCCACCGCCTGCGTCAGATGTTGTCCAACCTGGTGGGCAATGCGATCAAATTCACGTCTCAAGGACATATTCTGATTCAAGGCCATGAACTTGAGCGTGACGAGCACAGTGCATTGCTTGAGTTTTCAGTGACCGACACGGGCATTGGAGTGGCCGCTGACAAGCAGGCCACCCTGTTTGAAGCCTTTTCGCAAGCCGACAGCTCGACCACCCGTCAATATGGGGGTTCGGGTCTGGGACTGTCGATCGTCAAACATTTGGCCGAACTTTTCGGAGGCGATGTGGGTGTGCACAGTGTGCCGGGTCAGGGGTCACGATTCTGGTTTCGGATTCGTGCCACGTTGAGCACGGATGGTGTGGTGGCCCGGTCTCATGCGGTGCCACCCGTGGTCAGCCCAGCAAATCTGTCTCAACAGTTCAGTGGGCGCGTTTTGGTGGCCGAGGACAACAAGGTCAACTGCCTGGTGATTCAGGGCCTGCTCGAGACACTTGGGCTCCAGGTGCAGCTGGTGGAGAATGGCCAGTTGGCAGTGGAGGCACTGGCTCAAGGTGAGCCACCGGCGCTGATCCTGATGGACTTACAAATGCCTGTCATGGACGGCTATACCGCCACTGAGCGTATTCGGCAAGCCGAGCAAGACCACGGCCGTCGCCGTGTTCCGATCATTGCCCTGACCGCCGATGCGTTTGAAGACGACCGCCAGCACTGTCAGGCCGTCGGCATGGATGGCTTCCTGACCAAGCCGGTTGCCCTGGCCGACTTAAGACAGGCACTGGCACCCTGGCTTGGAGGTGCCGGGGCTTCGCGCCAAGACACTGCTTTTTGACGAAGCGCTTCACCTGTTGCGCCAATTGCCAGTTCCTGCCTTCTGGCCAAAGGGCAAGATCCTGCCAGCTACCCGGTCAGCGCTGAGTCGCCACCCCTTGTTGAGCCAAACCGGCTCGTATCAACCATGAAAACACCGAATCAACCGTCACGGTTTCGATGCGGTCACTGAAGCGTTTTTCGGCCGGGTGGTCGTCAAAGGCGACATTCGCCGCTGTGATGCGACCGCCCAGCCGGGTCAAGGCACCGATGCGCAGCACACTGGGCTGGTAGCCGCGGCTTCGCAACCAGGTCTGCGCTTGGAGGCGGGTTACCGGGCTGGCGTCAGACTCTGGCAACATCGACGCGGCCAGGGTCTCGATGGCCCATTGGTTGGACTGCTGGTATTTTTCCCCCCAAGCGTAACTCACCATGCTGTAGGGCTGGCGGTGCAGTTGAGCGGTACGGGTCGGGTCGTGCAGCAGCGCCAGCAGGTGCGCCTGTACTTCGGGGCTGGGCTTCACCCATGCCGCCTCAAAGCGCCACAGGTCGTCCATGAAGAACTCTGCCAGACCTTGGCGGTACAAATGCGCCACGTCGCTGCCACACTGGTTGAGTTTGTGCAGCACGCGCCAAACCGGGCGGCCAGTCTCGTTTGCCTGGCGGTACGCCAGGCCAAGATGGGAGTAGCGCAACCCATACCGGCTCAGGTCCTGACCGGCCCGGGCCAGCACAACCACCTGCGCAGCACTGGCATTGAGAGCGTGATGGGTACGCTCAGCCAGGTTCAGAGCTTGCTGCACCGTCGATGCACTTGGCGGCTGCCGGGAATCGCAAGGGCGTCCGGCGTGGGCCGTCGCTGCGGCCATGGTCAGCCCACATCCCAGCGTCAGTGTCACCAGGGTGCGCAGGCTGTGCCGCAGTGCGGCTGGGTGCCGCGGGCTCACCGGGTCACCTGCTCGTTGTACAGCAGGGCACGTCCAAGTTCGTTGGGGATGAAGGCAATCACCTGTCCCGCCGACGACAGCAGCATGCCTGTGCCGATCACGCTCACTGTCGCCAGTGTTCCCGCCGCCACGGATGTGGCTGCAAAGCCCCGCGCCAACACTTCCACGCTGACCTGGGTGCCGTCCGAGGCACGCTCCAATAGGTACAGGCTGCCTTTGGCGGTGACGGTGACTGCCTTGACGACCAGTACCGCGCCCGCCGTAGACAATACCACCGGCAGAGCCACCACAGTGCCAGCCGCACTGGCAACCATGACCGAGGCCACTGGCAATGCCGAGACCGCACTCAGCGCCGCGGTTTCGCTATGCGCTTTGACATCAAATGAGGTACTAGCGCTTGTCAGTATTACGCTGACAGCTATACTTAATTTAGCTATTTGGCCTTTCATGACTTACTCCAGATCGGTGCTGGTACCCGACATGCGGCCCGGTAGCCGCGCCTCGATCAGGTCCGCCTCATGGCGGTCACGCAGGGTTTTGGCCAGGGTGAAGCTGCAAGTGATCAGGTACAGCCAGCTGACCCCCAGGAACGCTTTGTAGGTTTCATTGAGCTCCATACGCAGCAAGCCCCATGTGGTCAGACCCATGGCAGCCACAAACCCGCCCCAGACCACAAAGCCAAACATCGGACTGTCGTTGACGCGTCCCTCGACGCGTGACTTTTCGGTGTCACGCACGTACTTGGCCAGCACAAATGCCGCCGACAAACAGAAAAAGTACCCCATCACCATAAAAGCGCGCGACAAATCATCGCCGGGCAAATAGGCCAGCCCGACCGCACACAGAAAGACGGCCAGGCCAAACGAGATCCAGACCTGCATCACCCAAGGTTTGGAATCACGTTGAATCAGTACTTTGCCAGTGACTTGCATGGTTTGCTCCACAATTTGTTGAAAGTGGCGCAAGCGTAAGTAAACACGACCCACACTGCAGCAAATATTGCAACCAGTTTATGTTTTTCGGACTTGAGGTATCGTTTAACGATACCTTTCTTCAACGAAGCCAAAATAAAAATAGCTTCCAGCGCTTGTTGATCAAACGCTGGAAGCTATCGCCTTTATAAGTGCCGAGCCAGCCCGGCCGGGGCAGATGGTCAGGCCAGTGCGGCGTCAATCACCGCATTCAGGGTCGCGCTCGGGCGCATCACCGCAGTCACCTTTTGCAGGTCGGCCAGGTAGTAGCCGCCAATGTCGGCCGGCTTGCCCTGCACCGCCTTGAGCTCTTCGGTGATTTTTTGTTCGTTGTCTGCCAGTGCCTTGGCCATGGGCGCAAAGTGGGCTTGCAGCGCGGTGTCATCGGTCTGCGCGGCCAGTTCCTGCGCCCAGTACATGGCCAGGTAGAACTGGCTGCCACGGTTGTCGAGCTGACCGGTTTTTGGCGAGGGATTTTTGTTATTGTCGAGCAGCTTGCCAGTGGCTGCGTCCAGTGTCTTGGCCAGAATCTTGGCTTTTTCGTTGCCGGTCTTCAGCCCCATGTCTTCCAGGCTGACGGCCAGCGCCAGGAACTCACCCAGTGAATCCCAGCGCAGGTGATTTTCTTCCACCAGCTGCTTCACGTGTTTGGGGGCCGAGCCGCCAGCGCCGGTTTCGTACATGCCACCACCGGCCATGAGTGGCACGATGGACAGCATCTTGGCACTGGTGCCCAGCTCCATGATCGGGAACAGGTCGGTCAGGTAGTCGCGCAAGATGTTGCCGGTGACCGAGATGGTGTCAAGCCCTCGGATGACACGCTCCAGCGAGTAGCGCATGGCGCGCACCTGCGACATGTGCTGGATGTCGAGCCCGGTGGTGTCGTGGTCTTTCAGGTACAGCTCCACCTTTTTGATCAGCTCGTTTTCATGTGGGCGATACGGGTCGAGCCAGAACAGTGCGGGTGTGTTGGAATTGCGCGCACGCGTGACCGCCAGCTTCACCCAATCGCGGATCGGCGCGTCCTTGACCTGGCACATGCGCCAGATGTCACCGGCTTCAACGTCTTGTGACAGCAGCACTTCACCCGTGGCAATGTCAACGATGTTGGCCTGGCCGTCTTCGGCAATCTCAAAGGTCTTGTCGTGTGAGCCATATTCTTCGGCTTGCTGCGCCATCAGGCCCACATTGGGTACGGTGCCCATGGTGACCGGGTCAAAGTTGCCGTTGGTCTTGCAGAAGTTGATCATCTCCTGGTAGATGCGGGCAAAGGTGCTCTCAGGCATCACTGCCTTGGTGTCTTTCGGGCGACCATCAGCTCCCCACATCTTGCCGCCAATACGAATCATCGCGGGCATGGAGGCATCCACAATTACATCGCTGGGCGAATGGAAGTTGGAAATGCCCTTGGCCGAATCGACCATGGCCAGCTCGGGACGGTGTTCGTGGCAGGCGTGCAGGTCAGTTTCGATTTCTTCGCGCAGTGAAGCCGGCAGGTCGGCGATCTTTTCATACAAGTTGGACATGCCGTTGTTGACGTTGACACCAATCTCCTCAAACAGCTTGGCGTGTTTCTCAAATGCATCCTTGTAGAAAATACGCACACAATGGCCAAAGACGATCGGGTGCGACACCTTCATCATGGTCGCCTTGACGTGCAGCGAGAACATCACACCGGTCTGGCGTGCGTCTTCAAGCTGCTCTTCATAGAACTCGCATAGCGCTTTTTTGCTCATGAACATGCTGTCGATGATCTCGCCGGCCAGCAGTTTGGTCAGTGGCTTGAGCACGGTGGTCTTGCCACTCTTGCCGACCAGTTCCATGCGCACGTCACAGGCTTTGTCCAGCGTCATGGATTTTTCGCCATGGTAGAAGTCGCCCTTGGTCATGTGCGCCACGTGAGTACGCGAGGCCATGCTCCACTTGCCCATGCTGTGCGGGTTCTTGCGTGCAAATTGTTTGACCGCCATCGGCGCACGCCGATCCGAGTTGCCTTCCCGCAGCACCGGGTTGACCGAGCTGCCCAGGCATTTCGAGTAACGTGCCTTGATGGCCTTTTCTTCATCGGTCGCTGGGTTTTCAGGGTAATCGGGAATGTTGAAGCCTTTGGACTGCAGCTCCTTGATCGCGGCAGTAAGCTGCGGCACCGAGGCACTGATGTTGGGCAGCTTGATGATGTTGGTATCGGGCTGCAGCGTCAGGCGACCAAGCTCTGCCAGGTTGTTGGGCACCTTCTGGGCGTCGGTCAAGTAATCCGGAAACTCACCCAACACACGCGCCGCCACCGAGATATCGCTCTGGGCCACCTCGATACCGGCGGGCGCTGCAAACGCCCGAATCACCGGCAAAAACGCGTGCGTCGCAAGCAAGGGGGCCTCGTCGGTGAGGGTGTAGATGATCTTGGATTTCTGCGATGTCATGGGTGTCCTCGCTATTGTTGGGAGGCAGAGTTTAGCGACGCAGGCGTTACGGGAAGATTACAAGCCGCGCGTGCCGAACCCTAGAATCCACCCTATGAAACGCATCGTCATGTTCGGGGGAGGCAGCGGCAGCCGCGACATCACCATGGCGCTGTGTCGTCAGCGCGATGTCATCACCCGGGTGGTGCCAGCCTGGGACAGTGGCGGAAGCTCCAAGGCACTGCGCGAACGACTCGGCATTCTGGCCATGGGGGACATTCGACAGGCCCTGATGACGTTGGCGCACGGAGAGAACCGGGTGAGCAGTGTGGTGCGATTTTTTAACGCGCGGCTGTCGGAGGCCGCCGACCCCGTCGATTTACTGGGCGAGTTTGACTTTTACGCCAGTGGCGCCCACCCCTTGCTGGCCACCATGACGCCCGACATCCGCGACGCGGTGCTGGACTGTCTGCAGGTTTTTCGCGACCACGTGGGCGCTGACTTTGATTGGCGGCGCGGCAGCATCGGCAACTTTGTGCTCACCGGTGCTTATTTGGCACATGGGCGCGACATCAATGCAGCGATTGCGATTTTTCGCAAACTCTGTGGCATTGAGGCCCAGGTGTGGCCGTCCACCACGGCCGATGCGGTGGCGCTGCATGCACAGTTACGCGACGGCAGTGTGGTGCACGGGCAAGACCGGGTAACGGCGCTTGCACCCGCACTGGCTCGCTTGGGCATTGGCCATGTGCAACTGGCGCTGGCCGACGATCACGCCAGTGGCGCGCTACCGCTCGCTAACCCGGCGGTGCTGAAGGCCATTGCCGAGGCAGACCTGCTGGTGTTTGGTCCGGGCAGTTTTTTCACCAGCACGCTGGCGCATTTTGCAGTGCAAGGCATTGCCCAGGCCGTGGCTGCAACATCGCCAGACGTGCCCAAGGTGCTGGTTGGCAACATTCTGGAATGCCCCGAAACTACGGGCCGCAGTCTGGCCGAGCTGGTTCGTGCGTTTGAGCAGGCCGCAGGGCCCGAGGTGCTCACGCATGTGCTGGCCAATCGCAGCTGGGTGCCGTTTGCCCGCGTGGTGACCGGTTTTCGCTACCTGGCCGAGGGTTTGCTAGCGCCAGCGGTGCCGGTCAAGGTGCTGTTTGATGACTATGAAGACCCCTGGCGGCGCGGCAAACACGACGCCGACAAGGTGGTGGCGACGCTGAGTGTGCTGCTGGCGGCAAAGGAGAGCTTGCAAACCGTCCCCTGAGCTTGGCACCCCGACGCCCGCTGCGGCCATTCAACCGTTCGTCTAAGGTTCGATTAGCGCAACATCGCTGCCAGTTTCAAAAGCTGCTGGTCGCACAGGCTGCTAAACCGCGCCATTTGTTGTGACAGCGCATCGGTCTGGCCAAGCTGTTTGGAGCGAACCATCGTCGCCGTGAGCGCATGGATTTCAGCGTGCAATGGCACGAGGGCCTGGATTTGCACGGCATTTTCAGCATGATGCTCTTGCGCATGGTTGAGCCATTGCCCCAGATGGCTCGTCCGACAATCCAGCGGTGGCACGTCACTGCGCTCGCCTTGCAGATAGCCCGTCACACTGGCAATCCAGGCGCGATGCTCCACCCAGGCGTGCAAAATGGGCATGTTCTCTCGCTTGATCGGCGCCCGGCCAAACCAGGCCACATCCGGACGCCAGGTTGCCAGCCAATTGGGTATGGCAGCAGCCGGCATGGGGCGCGCGATGGCATAGCCTTGTACCAGCGGGCAGCCAAGCTGCAGCAGAACCTCGCCATGGGCCAGGGTCTCCACCCCTTCGGCGATCGCCTGCCGGCGAAATGCGTTGGCCAGACCGAGTATGCCGTCCAGAATTGCCAGATCGTCTGGGTCTTCCAGCATGTCGCGCACAAAGCTCTGGTCAATTTTCAGCATGCCAGCGGGTAGACGCTTCAGGTAGGTGAGCGATGAATAGCCAGTACCAAAGTCATCGAGCGCGAAACCGACCCCCAACTCCTGGCAAGCCAGGATCACGCTGGAAACATGGGCAATGTCTTGCAGTGCGCTGGTTTCCAGCACTTCGAGTTCCAGGTCGCCAGCCACGACGCCGGGGTGTCTTGAAAGTTGCAGGCGCAAGCGATCGACAAAATCCGCTTGCTCCAGGTGGATGGCATCAATGTTGACGCTGACCGGCAGCGCCAGGCCGGCAGCCTTCCAGGTCTCGATCTGCGTCAAGGCGGTATCGAGCACCCATTCGCCAATGTCGATTGCCAGTGAATGGTCGGCAATCAGAGGCAAAAAGCTTGCAGGCGGCAACATACCCTTCTCGGGGTGCTGCCAGCGGATCAGGGCCTCAGCGCCGATGACAACCCCCGTGCGCATATTCACCTTGGGCTGGTAGAAGAGAACGAATTCCCGCATGTCCAGCGCCTGCTTGATTCGCTCTAGAGTTTCATGGTGACCGCGCACACTGCGATCATGCTCGGTGTCGAAGACGTGATAGCGATTCTTGCCCTCTTGCTTGGCCTGGTACATCGCCTGATCGGCCTGGCGCAGCAGTTGATCGGCTTCGACGGATTCGACCTGGGGATAGAACGTGACCCCCAGACTGGCGGAGACCTGCAGGGCGTTGCCATTGTCATAAACCAGTTCGGCGGCGGCGGCGATCAAGCGCGACAACAAGGGTGCTGAGGACTCGACATCCGGCAAATCAAGAAGAATGGCAACAAATTCATCGCCCCCCAAACGCGCCAGCGTATCACCCTCGCGCAAGGTTTTTTTCATGTGCCCTGCCAGTGCAGTGAGCAAACGATCACCCACATCATGGCCAAACTGGTCATTGATGGCCTTGAATCCATCGAGGTCAATGTACGTGACCGCCAGCACTTTGTTGTGGCGCTGCGTTTGTGCCAGCGCCTGGTGCAGGCGGTCCGCAAGCAGGACGCGGTTGGGCAACCCGGTCAGCGCATCGAAATGGGCAATGTGTTCGAGTTGCTGCTGGTGGGCCTCGCGCTCGGTGATGTCATGGCCAATCCCGAGAACGCCAACCAACCGGCCATCGGGCGTGCGCATCGGTATCTTGGTGGTCTCCAACAAGACGCGCCGGCCATCGCTGGCATAGGTGACCCACTCCTCGTTGCGGGTGGCCTTGCCATTCGCAACGGCAGCGCAGTCGTTTGCACGAAAAGCATCCGCCAAGGTCTTGGGCACAAAGTCGTGGTCGGTCTTGCCGACGATGTCGGTTTCCGTTGCGCCAAAGAACCGCTCAAATGCCGGGTTACAGGCCAGATAAGTTCCATCGCCATCCTTTAGCCAGATCAGATCGGGAATGGTGTTCACCAGGGTTTGCAGGTGCAAGCGCTCGGTTTCCAAAGACTGCCGGGTTTGACGTTGCTCACTGATGTCCAGTCCAACGCCCAGCAGGTAGGTTTGGTCACCAATGGTGCTGCGGCGCCCTAAAAAATGGTAGGGCAATTTGTGGCCATCCTTGGTCCGGACATCCGCTTCGACTTCGGCTCGCCCCTGGCTGAATACCCCTTGAATGGCTTCCACCACTTTGCGTTGGTCATCCCCGGCAAAAAAGTCAGTGGCCCGCATGCTTGTCAACTCGGCATCGGTATAGCCGGTGAGTTGGCTGAACTGACGGTTCCAGCGCACAAAGCGGCCGGCCGTGTCGAACAAATAGAACACGCCGGGCAGCGCATTCAAGACGTCTTCAGAAAACTGCTTCTCGTAAAGCAGCGCGATTTCAGTTTGCTTGCGCTCTGAAACGTTGACAGAATAGCCCGCCGCAAGCAGTGGGTGCCCCTCAGCGTCACGCTTCACCACACGGCCAACCGATTGAAGCCAGTGGTAGCCGCCAGCGTTGTCGATGAAACGGTACACAAAATCGAAACCGTGAGCGTCGTCGCGATGAAGTGCCTGTGAAATACTTTCATTGAACTGCGCGTGGTCATCCGGGTGCACACGCGCCTGCCAGCCTACCAGCGTATCTGGGGCATTGGCCTGATCCAGACCCAGACTGACCATGTCGCTGCCATCGTAGCCAAGTTTGCCGGTGGTGAAGTCCATTTCCCAAAGCAGGATCTTGGATGCGTCCAGGGCCATGGCGAGACGACGTTCTTCCCGCTTTTGCTCAGAGACATCTCGAGCAAATCCGACACTGCCCACCACCGTGCCGGCATCGTCAAAAACCGGCGCCTTGTAGGTTTCAAACCACCGTTGCGTACCCTCGGCATCGACGATCACCTCTTCGACGTTCTTCTTTTTTCCGGAAGCGAGCACGGCCCTGTCGTCGGCTCGATAGCCTTCGGCCAAGTTGGCTGGCGCAATATCGAAGTCATTTTTGCCAACCACGTCGTCGGCGCTGCGCTGACCGAACAGCGTCACGAACC
>JAGOUM010000126.1 GCA_018061265.1 Rhodoferax sp.
TTGCCAACACTTTAAATCAACATTATTGCCACTACATATAGTTTTTATCGTCCGCCACAACTTGTTGATTTCATTGGGTTGAGACCACGCTAAACCCCGTTTTCCCGGTTTTCGTGTCGAACTCGGGTGGCCACGCTTTGCCCGGCCTCCAGGCGCAAGTTGGCCTCTTTCAGAATCCAGGGTTCACCCTCGCCATAACGAAAGCTCACGCCTTTCAGCTCCACACTGGGTTCCAGGTGGGCCAAGTCGTTGGCGGGTAACTCGTTGGCCTCGGGGGTGCTCAGCACAATGTCGCCCAGGCGCTCGGCATGCAGGCTGAGCATTTTGATTTCCACCGCGTAGTTGATCAGCGCCGAAACCCGGCTGCTGAACTGGCCCTTGTAGCTGATGAAGGCAAACAACATGCCGATGGTGAACACCGATGCCACGCCACCTGTAGCCCCAGCCGTGCCAGACTGCATCACCAAGCCCGCCCCGAGCCAGAACACCAGCAGGTTTTCAGCACCAGAAACAAAGGTGTTGGCGGTGGAGAAACCAATGTTCATCTTGGCCGTGCGCACGTCGCGGTTTTGCACCTCCACCAACAGGTTTTGCCAGCGGGCGCGTCGCTCTTGCTCGCGGCCAAACAGCTTGAGTGGTGTGATGGCGCGCAGGGTTTCCAGAAAGTGGGTGTTCTCACGCGCAGCCACCACCAGGCGCTCGGCAGCGGCATCACGAAACGGGCGGTAGGCCACCCAGCGCAGCACGGCGTAAATCAGCACCGAGCCGACCACCACCGCACTCAACTTCAGGGAATACAGCAGCATCATGCCCAGCGCAGCCACACCCATGATGCCGTCCAGCACGGCTTCAATCACGCTGGTGGTCAGCGTCTTTTGAATGCTGCCCACCGAGCCAAAGCGGCTCACCACGTCGCCCAGATGGCGCTTCTCAAAGTATTCCACCGGCAGCTTGATCAGATGGGCAAACACATTGCTGGCCCATTGCAGGCTGAGCGACTGGCCCAGCAGCATCACCATCCAGCTGCGCGCCAGACCCACAGCGGTCTGGATTACCAGCAGCAGGGCAAAGCCGATGATCAGTACCGAGAGCAAGTCGGCATCATGGGTGGCAATGGCATCGTCCACCACCAGCTGGTTCAGCAGCGGCGCGGCAATGGCAAACAGCTCCAGCACCACCGCCACGGCAAATATCTGCAACAAAGAGCGTTTGAGCCCGCGCACCTTGCCGGTGAGTGCCGACAAGGCGACCCGCTGGCGCTGGTCGGCAGGCTGAAAGGCGGCGTTGGGGGTTAGCTCCAGCGCCACGCCGGTGAAATGCCGCGAGACTTCGGCCAACGGCAGGCGGCGTTCGCCCACCGCCGGGTCAAGCAGGGTGATGTGGCCACGCCCGACTTTTTTGAGCACCACAAAGTGGTTCAAATCCCAGTGCAGGATGCAGGGCAATGCCAGTTGAGCCAGCTCGTCAATCTCCAAACGCAGTGGACGACTGCTGAAGTTCAAGGCCCCGGCGTTTGCAATCAACTGTTGCAGCGTGGCCCCTTTGATGGAGACGGGGAAGCGGCGGCGCAGGTCGAACAGGTCAAGCTGCAAGCCGTGCGCGTTGGCAACCATGGCCAGGCTGGCGAGGGCGCATTCGCTGGATTCGGATTGGTGAATAGCGATCACAACAAAAAGTAAGCCAGTGAAAATTAGTCTTCGTCGAGCGGCTTCGGAGCTGGCTGCATTTCCTGAATTTCCTGCTTTGCCAGGTCACGTAATCCATGCACCAAAGCCAATGTTGCATAGGTTGCCAACACCAATACCAAAGACAGCCCGACCCAACCCACCCAACCATTCAATTGAACACAATAATTACCCTGAAAAATTAGATCATTGGTAGATAACATTACTATCAAATTTGCGACTGAATGAAGGACAAAAGAATCAAGTAGTTTTCCGCGTGCAGCGTAAATTCTACCGTACAACAAACCATACAGAAATATTCCAGTAAGTGCTGACCAGTTAATTTCATCTGACCAATACTGATTGTGAGAGAGAGTGAAAGCAAATGATGTAATGAAGATCAAATTCGATATGGTAATTTTTGGTAACATGTATCGAATAATTTTAAATCCAAAATATCTAAAGATAAGCTCTTCGACAAGAGGTCCAATTATAACTAAAAAAATTGCATCTGAGATAATTGAGGCGCCAAAATCAAATACTGTGTTTTCTAGCAAACACCAGTTAAAGATAGAATTTTTGCTATAAATTATTAAGCGAACGATTCTAAGTGCTACATCCGCACTAATAGCAATTATAACCAAACGAATGAAAGTATTGATAGGCATTTGATTGTAAAATATGAAACCCATTTTAGTGGGCTTCATATTGATTTATGGTTATTAAAACAAACGCATGGCAACACTAAATCCTAGTCTTGCAAAGGCACCAAAAAATCCAAAACTATAAACATGGCCTAACCCAGGTTCCGGTTCTGGCCGACGATTAAAACTACCTGTTGTAGTATCCAATGCATTACCACCTGTGACCACATTTATCTCTTGTTGACTTACTAAACGCATAATATGCTCCATACTGATATCAGCCGACAACGCGCTCGGCCTTTGCGCTTCCAACACCGCCCGCCCTCAACCGCCGTTGCGCGCCAAGTTCGGATCGGCGTTCAGAACCTTCACTTGCTGTATGGCCGCCAACACCGGCTCCAGCACCCACTCCCATACTTTTCTGCGCTCCTGCAACACATCAGCCTCCAGCGTCAACCCGGCTTTCAGGGGCATCGCCTCGCCATACGCTTGGATGCTTTGCTCGTCCAGTTGCACATTGATGCGGTACAGCGCCTCATTGCTGCCTGCCTGGGCAACCAGTTGCTGGGCCAGGTTGGCAGGCAACTCGCTGGGGGCAAAGGGCGTGGCTGACACGCTGGTGATGTGACCAGTGTGCAGGCCAAATTTTTGGTAGGGGTAAGCGTCGTAGCGCAAGTAAACGGTTTGGCCGGGGCGCACAAAACCGGCGGTGCGGCTGGGGGCAAACAGTTGCGCCTGTAATGTTGCCTGCTGTCGCTCTGGTGAGCTGGTGCTGACAGGTACCAGCGTGGCCAGGGTTTGGCCGGTTTGCACGGACTGGCCGAGTTTGAGGTTCAGCGCAGTCACGGTGCCGTCAAACGGGGCGGTGACCACGGTGCTTTGGCGGGCGGCGTTTTCGCTCATTTCCTGCTCCAGGCTGGAGCGGCTGCGCTCGATCTGGGCCAGGTCGGTCTGGAGTTGGGCGCTCAAGGCACTGCGTTCGCCTTGCAGGGCTTGCAGGTCATGTTGTAGTCCCAAGCGGGCCCGCTCCAGGCTTTGTAATCTGCCATCGGCATCAATCAGTTCTTCTTGTTTGGTTTGCACCTGGGCGGCGGCCACAAAGCCTGATGCGGCCAGTTGTTCGTTGCGCGCCAGGGTGGTGCGGGCCAGTTGCACGCGGTGCTGCTGCAGGCTGCGTTCTTCTTCTGCCTGGCGCAGTTCGGCTTGCAGGGTGCGGATGCGGTCAGTCAACACGTCTTCACGTTGACGGGTTTGCAACTGGCGCAGGGTGCGCTCGGTGCTCAGGATTTGCTGGCGGGCCAGGATGTGCTGGGCAGCCCGCTCGGTGGTGTCGCCCAGGCTGCCGTTAAGCAGACTCTGGCGTTCGGTGTGCAATACCAGCAGCACATCACCGGCCTTGACGGTCTGGCCTTCGGTAATGGGCAACTGGCGCAGCACGCCCGATTGTTGGGCGGTGAGGCTCAGGCTGCCCAGGCTGGGCACCAGCAGGCCGCTCAGGCGGGCTTTGCGATTGACTTCGCCCCAGGCGGCAAAGGCGACCAGGGCCAGCGCCAGGCCCAGTGTGGTGGTGGTGAGCACGGCAAAAGACAGCGGGCGGTGCAGGTGCACGCTGCCCAGCCATTGGGCGGCTTGGGCTTGGTGGACTTCGGGTCTGAACAGGCTCATGCTCCAAGTTTCACCTTGGGCGCACGGTATAACAACCCTACGGATGTAGGGCTACAAATGTAGGGGTGATGCTACAAGCACCAGTCTGGCGGCGCGCTGCCGACGCTCAGCGGTCGGTGCCGCGGTTTTTGGCAGCACGGTCAGTTGGTAAGTGTCCGATTGACCCGAAATCTGCCAGCGTCGCAGGCTGGCGTATGCAACAAGCTCAACACGGCTGGCCAATCCGTACCGACCCATCAGGCAACTGATATGGTCTCTTGCCGTGTGCGGACTGATGCCTAACCGAGATGCTATGGATTTATTGCTCAATCCGTGCATCAGCAAATGCAGGACTTCAGATTCACGTTGTGAACAAGTGATCAAGTTTTTACTCCCGTGACCGTATTTTTGTATCAATGGTAGCAGGCGATTGATCTGGCAAGTGATTCATTGACCGCTCAGAATTTGATTGAATCGCGTTGGTGGCACCCACAAAGCTGGCCAGAAGCGCGGGCAGCAGCCCAAGCGACCCTGCTGTCTAGCAGGCGCAGCTGCGCCCAATCATTGATGCGTTTGAGTCGGCGGTTGGCGCAGCAGATCCGGCCTGACCAGCGCTATCGCCGGATCCATTTGAGGATCACTTCGAACAGGTCGGCCGGGTTGACCGGTTTGGACAGAAAGTCGTTCATCCCGGCGTCAAAGCAGCGATTGCGGTCTTCCACAAAGGCATTACCCGTCATGGCGATCACCGGCACCTCAGCCCCGTTGGGCAGGGTGCGAATCAGGCGGGTGGCGTCCAGCCCGTCCATGCGGGGCATCTGCATGTCCATCAGAATCAGGTCATAACGTTTGTTCCTGACCTGTTCCACCGCTTGCAGGCCGTCTTCGGCAAGGTCAACCACTGGCCAGATCTCCTGCAAGATGATCAGCGAGATCTCCTGGTTGAACAGGTCATCTTCCACCAAAAGAATCTGGCGATTGCTGTAATCGCGTGCCAGAATGGTTTCGGCGGGCAAGCTGGGCACCGGGGCCTTGTTCAGTTTTGCATGGGTGCCATGGCGCAGGCGGGCGGTAAACCAGAATGTGCTGCCCACACCCAGGGTGCTGCTGGCACCGGCGTCACCCCCCATCAATTGAGCCAGTTTCTTGGTGATCGCCAGGCCCAGGCCGGTGCCACCGTACTGGCGGGTGGTGGAGTTGTCGGCCTGCTCAAAGGCCGAGAACAATCGTGTCAGCGTGGCTGGCTCGATGCCAATGCCCTGATCCACGACTTCGAAACGCAGTACCGCTGACTCAGCTGCGGACTCTTGCAATTGCACCCGAATGGTCACCTGACCCTTATCCGAGAACTTGATGGCATTGCCGCCAAAATTGAGCAATCCCTGCTGCAGACGGGTGGGGTCACCCACAAAATTGTTCATGGGTAACTGGTTGTCGACCACAATCTCCAGCTTCTTGGCACCCGCCTGATGGTTGAGTATGGACACCACGTTGGCCACGATGCCAGCGACATCCAGCGACACTTCTTCAAGAGTGAACTTGCCGGCCTCGATTTTTGAAAGATCCAGGATGGCGTTGATGATCTCCAGCAGATGGCTGCCCGCCATTTCAATTTTGGCCAGACGCTCGCTTTGTTCTGCCGTCACACCGGAGCGGCGGATCAGGTGCGTCATGCCGGTGATGGCATTAAGCGGTGTGCGAATCTCGTGCGACATATTGGCCAGAAACGCACTTTTGGCAACCGTGGCAGCCTCTGCAGATTTTTTGGCGTTGGCCAGCTCGATTTCGGTACGCCGACGCTGCAGGATGGACCACAGGTCATTGGCAATGTCCTGCAGGTTGTGCTGGTCCGATTCGTGGTAGGCGGCTGCCTTGTTACAAACGCCCGCCAGCAGCCGGATCTTGCTGCCATCACGCACTGGCACGCCCAGGTGGCGTTGCCAGCCGTCAGCCGGTAATGGTGAATGGCGCTTGTCAGGCAGTGACGGGTAGTCATTGTGGATCACTGCTTTGCCGGTGCGCAGCGTATCAGCCCATTTTCCGGCAGGGGTGATGGCCGCCGGTTGTGCCAGTTGCGCGGTGTCGGCTTGCCCGCTGGTGCCGTAGGACCATACCTGTCGGTCCAGCGCCAGCTGATTTTCGTCAACCAGATGGACATAGCCCATTTGACTGCCGGTCAGTCGGACCGCTTCATCAATACCGCGCTGCAATATCTGCGCTTCATCCAGCATGGGTGCGGCCTGGCTAAGGGCAAAGGTGGCGCTGAGCCGCTGGTCGTTAAGCTGCAGGCGATGGTTGGCCCGTTCAAGTTCCTGCACCAGCAAAAGGTTGCGCTCATTGGCGTTTTCGGCCTGCTGTTTGGCCTCGATCAGTGCCTGTTCGGCGGATTTGCGCTGGGTGATATCGGTTTGAAACGCAATGAGTTGCGGCGGCATCAGTTCACTACCGGCTTGGTAGTACAGCGAGACTTCCATCGGCAGTTCTTTGCCATCGCGGCAGCGCTGCGCTGTCTCGAAGGTGATGTGCCCCTTGCTGCGGACAACTTCAACAATGTTGTCGAACGACTGCCGCTGAAAGTTGGAGTCGATGTCCATCACCGTCAGTTGCAGCATCTCCTGCACGTCATAACCAATCATCTCCGCTGCTTTTTGGTTCACCGCGATAAATTGGCCTGTCTTGGCATTGACCCAGTGAACACCGATACCCACACATTCCATCGCAAACTGGGTGCTGAGAAGCCTTTGATTTAGTACGTTGAGTTCGCTGGTGCGTTCATCCACCAGGTCCTGCAGGTGGCGCTGGTGTAACTCCAGTGCCTCCTCGGTGCGGCGTTGCTTGGTGATGTCGTGTGAGATACCCAGCACCCCTTGCACTTTGCCATCGCGGTTGTACATGGGTGTTTTGCAGGTACTCAGCAGCGCCCGGTGGCCATCACTGGCGTAGGTGATCCACTCTTCGTTGATGCTCACGCCACTCGCGGCAATAGCAGCCTGGTCGTTGGCCCGGAAAAACTTTGCCAGTTCGGCGTCCACAAAATCAAAGTCGGTCTTGCCCACAATGTCTGCTTCAGGGTGGCCAAAAAACGCCTCGAAGGCCGGGTTGCACGCAAGGTAATAACCCGACACGTCTTTGAGCCAAACCAGCTCGGGAATGGTGTCGATCAAAGTCCGCAAGGTATCACGCTGTTTTTCCAGCGCCTGCTCAAGACCACGCTGCATGGAAATATCCCGCGAAACCCCCAGCAGCGCCGGTCTCCCGTTCCAGCTGCCATGCACGATGCGCGTGTCAACCATGATCTCTGAACCATCGGCCTTTAACAACGGCAAGGGGCATGAGTCACGCTTGCCCTCGAGCATTTCACTGACAATTTCCCAGGCGCTGGCATGCACGCGCTGCGGGTGGACCGTCAGAACCGTTTGGCCAAGCAATGTGTCGTCATAACCCAATTTGTGCATGACCGCGGGATTGACGTAAAGAATTTCGCCCTGCGGGTTAAGTACAAACACGAAGTCCTGCAAGGCGTTAAAAAAACCATCCAGGTTCTGGCGCTGATTCTGAGCGTCTTCACGCGCCAGCAGGCGTTCAATTGCCATGCCAAACTGCTCGGCCAGACTTTGCAGCAGCACAATGGTCGACGGCGGAAACTGTTGCACATGTTTGCTTGCAAGATTCAGACAGGCATGCCGACGCCCGGCAACGGTGATGGGCAACACCACCAGGGCCAGAATGCCCTCGGCCTGGATGCTGGGGTTGTGGACCAATCCGGGGTCGGTGCAGCCGTCCTGCGGGATGCTGCAGCTGCATACCATGGAGCCGTTGTCAATGATGCTGGCGCGGGGATCACCTGGCTCAATGTTCCCCGCCTGCCCCAGGAAAGACGCGCTGAGACCCCGACTTGCCAGCAAGTCATAGCCGCCATCTCCGCGCTCCCAATAAAGCCCGCCGCCGTCGAGGTCAGACAGACCGAGCACGGTGTCAAGCATGCTGGTGATCAAGGTGGGGCGGTCCGGGCTTTGCGCCAGCACCTCCAAAAACTGTTTTTGCAGTTCGGCATGTTCAGCCAGGCGCTGCCGCCCGGTGATGTCGGTCAGTACACCGATGCGTATCGGGTTTTGGTCTTGGGCAGAGTTTGAAAGTAAGTGGGCTTGCAATTCAAACCATTGCCAATCGCCGTGGTTGGCAACGAGCCGGAAAACAACCTGCTGGCTATCTTGCGCGACATCACCGTCCAGCAGGCGTTGCAGTGCAGCAGAATCGTCGGGGTGAATACGCTCCAGCGGAACGTGGAGAGCCAACTGCTGAAGGCTCAGATCCGGAACGATGTAAGTAGTCATTAAAAAACCGCGGCAAACTGCCGCATGGGATGACAGTGTGGTGACCGAGCATAAGTCAAATGATCATGTTTCAGGGCAAAGCCACGCTGCGCCATAAAATAGTCTGAGGTCATGCTGAACACAAAAATAATCGGACCGGACTTGAATAAGTGCAGTTGACCGAACGGGTGCAGCGTATTTGACCGTGGTGTAGATTTTCCGGCTGCGCCTGCTTGTCTCATGGGCAGCCTGTTTCATCGGTTCGGCACAACCTAGCCTTTCACTGCACCCATCGTCAGGCCCTTAACCACGTATTTCTGGAAGATCATTGTCAGAATGATCGCCGGAGCCATGATGGCCACGGCCGCCGCCATCACGCCACCCCAGTCAACTTCCGCATAAGACAGGAAGTTGTAGACGGCGATTGGCAGGGTTTTGGTCCGCTCCATGCTGAGTACCTGGGAGAACATGAAGTTGTTCCACGAAAAAATGAATGAGAGGGTTGTGGCAGTAATGATGCCGGGGCCCGACAAGGGCAGGATGATTTTCAAGAAAGCCATCTGTCGCGTGGCTCCATCAACCATGGCCGACTCTTCGAGTTCGGGTGGAATGTTGCCGAAATAGGTGGTCATGATCCAGACCACGATCGGCAGCGCAATCAGCATGTGCGAGAGGATCAGCGCAACATAGCTGTCCATTAGGTCGAGCCGCGAGAAGATGATGTACCACGGCATCAGGAAGGAAATTCCGGGCATCAAACGTGCCAACAGGATGAAAACAGCCAACCTTTTCTGTGCAAAGCGAGAAATCGAGTAGGCCGCCGGCAGCCCGAGCAACAGCGAAAGGCCGACCGCCATCACGCCGACGATGGTTGAATTCAGGAAATACTTGAGGAAGTCCTGTTCTTCGAAGACCTTGCGGTAATTCTGCAGGGTTGGTTCAAAAAACAGTTTGGGCGGCCAGGCGGTGATGTCCACCTGGGTTTTGAAGGATGAGGTCAGCATCCACAGGAATGGAAACAGGACGATCAGCGCGATGAATAGCACCAGCAGGTAGAAAAGCAGGGTGGGTACAAACTTTTTTTTCATGGCAGCCTCCTCA
>JAGOUM010000127.1 GCA_018061265.1 Rhodoferax sp.
GGCAGTTTGCTGTCGAGAATGTCCTTGAAGAGTGTTTTTTGACGCTCCTTGGCCACACGTTCACTCTTGGGGGGAACAGGAGCCGGTGCCTCGATCACCACCATGGGTTTGACCGGATGTTCTGCCGCCACATGGCGCTCCTCGGTCAACACCTCGGCACGCGCCTGAGCCGCCTGTTGTCCTATCGCCAGATCCTGCTGGATCTCGATCTTTTCCCGTCGCGTTTCCACCAGCGCAAACAAGCTGCCACCCAGCCGCTCTGCCAGTTGGCCCCAGGAAAACTGCAAAACCCAGCCCATCCCGATCAACAAACAGACGATGGCCAACAAGGCTGCACCTGTTTGGCCAAGGTACAGGCCTGACATAGGTCCCAACAGGTAACCCGCTATGCCACCTGCATGGCCGGGCAGATAACTCTCAAGTCCGTAAAAGTGAGTCCACTCCAGGGCCGAACTGGCGCTGCACAGCAGAATCAGTCCCATCCAGAACTGAACAGGCCGGTTACCCTGGCCCGGCAGCCGTGTCATCTTTGACGCCAGCAGATCACGACCGCGCATCCAGCGCGCCAAGCCCGACAGCCATACACGCACTGCCCCGACCCAGCACCACCAGATCGACATGCCGAGCACAAAATAGCTGCCATCGGCCAGCCAGGCACCAACCCGGCCGGCCTTGTTGATTGGGAGCAAGCCGGATCCGGATGTCGACCACGCGGCGTCCAGCGGGGAATAACTCAGCAGGGACAACAGCCAGAGAACCAGAAATGCCAGCCCGGACACCAGGCCAAGTTCGGTGGCGAAACGTCCCCAACCCGACCGCAACGCGGCGGCTTGGTTCGAGCTGGGTGTCAACAGGGTATTCAGAGAATAAGTCATGGCTCAATGTGGGGACTTGGTACAAAGGTCCGGCTGGGTCTGCATTGCATAATCCTGACCATTGTGCGTCGCTGTTGCGGCCGATCGGGTCGTAAGGTTCAGATTTTTCGCCTTGCCCAATGGCCATTCACCCCCAACTGTACACGCCTGGCACACCCAAATTTTTCAAGGAAGAACATGACTGATATCCGACACACCCAAGTGCTGATCCTGGGCTCCGGTCCGGCAGGATACACCGCTGCAATCTACGCGGCGCGAGCCAACCTCAATCCGATGCTGGTCACCGGCATGGCTCAAGGCGGTCAGTTGATGACCACAACCGAGGTTGACAATTGGCCAGCCGATGTAGGCGGTGTGCAGGGCCCTGAGTTGATGCAGCGCTTTCTGGAACACGCACAGCGGTTCAAGACCGAAATTGTGTTTGATCACATCAACAAGGTTGACTTTTCAAAACGCCCGTTCACTCTGGTGGGTGACAGCGCAACTTACACCTGTGATGCGCTGATTCTTGCGACAGGTGCGTCAGCAAAGTACCTGGGACTGCCGTCAGAAGAAGCCTTTATGGGGCGCGGCGTTTCAGGCTGTGCCACATGTGATGGTTTTTTCTACCGCAATGAAGTGTGTTGTGTGGTGGGCGGCGGCAATACTGCGGTTGAAGAGGCGCTGTATCTTTCCAATATCGCCAGCAAGGTGTATCTGATTCACCGCCGGGACAAATTTCGCGCCGAACCGATCATGATCGACAAACTGATGGAAAAGGCCGCCAGCGGAAAAATCGAACTGAAAACCTTCAGCACGCTGGAAGAAGTGCTGGGAGACGCCAGTGGCGTCACTGGCGTACGGATCAAGGATGTGAAAACCGGCACCACCGAAGACCTGATCCTCAAAGGCTGCTTCATTGCCATTGGTCACGCACCCAATACCGAGATTTTTCAGGGCCAGCTTGACATGGAAGGCGGCTATATCCTCACCCGGGGTGGCAGCAAGGGTTTTGCGACCCAAACCAGTGTGCCGGGCATCTTTGCGGCAGGCGATGTCCAGGATCATGTTTACCGCCAGGCGATCACCAGCGCCGGAACTGGCTGCATGGCAGCACTGGATGCACAACGCTTCCTGGAACAGTAAGGTTTCAGTCGCTATAATGCCGGGCTTTGCTGCAACAAGCCCGGGAGGGTGATGGGCAGCAATCGGGTTACCGCCACCCTTTTTCTTGGCGAGGTGAGGCCACTGACGCCAGTCAGGGCCGTTTTATCTATCGGAGTGTCCACATGGCACGCGTATGCGAAGTAACGGGCAAAGGCCCGCAGGTTGGGAACAATGTCTCCCACGCCAACAACAAAACCAAACGCCGGTTCCTGCCGAACCTGCAATATCGCAGATTCTGGGTGGAGTCAGAGAACCGTTGGGTTCGTCTGCGGATTTCCAACGCCGGGTTGCGTTTGATCGACAAAAATGGCATTGACTCAGTGCTCGCAGACCTGCGCGCCCGCGGTCAGGCTTAATGACAACACTTTTTTAGAAAGATCATCATGGCAGCCAAAGGCGGACGCGAAAAAATCAAGCTGGAATCAACAGCAGGCACCGGTCACTTCTACACGACCGATAAAAACAAAAAAACCACACCCGAAAAATTGCTGATCAAGAAGTTTGATCCGGTGGCTCGTAAACATGTGGATTACAAGGAAATGAAACTGCGCTAAAACGCGTTCCATTTCCCCCTGAGTGGCCCGCCTTGAGCGGGCTTTTTTCTTGGCATCCGAAAAGTATGCGCAACCAGTAAGGCGATACTCAAGCCACCGTTGGCGCCTGCAGTGAGCGCAAACGCAGAGAAAAATCTGCCAGGGCCGCAATGCCACTGGCCTCGGCCCGCTGGCACCAGACCTGCAAATCTGCCGCCAGCTGTTCACGTGTCTGCGACCGGTTCAGCCACATCTGACGCAATTCCTCGCGCATCACCACCATCTTGTCGAGTACCGGTGACGCGGCCCGGGCCAACGCCAGTTGTTGTGTCAAGGTTGCCGGGATCTTGTCGAAATCTCGATGCATCCAGCGCTGTGCGGCACGTATCACTGTGGCATCTGCATGCCGAGCCTTGAGCGCGGCAAGCTCCTGCCGAAAGGTCTGGCGCATCTGTTTGGCATACGCTGCCATGAGCTCAAACCGATTTTGAATCAGTGCTTCAAGTGTCTGCTCGTCTGCTACCGCCCGCAATTCCCCAATCGCCAGACGTGGTGGTACTTTTTTGACACTGGCCAGGCCCAGCTTTTGCAGCCCGCGAATGTACATCCAGCCGATGTCAAACTCGTAAGGCCGGACCGACAGCTTGGCCGACGTGGGATAAGTGTGATGATTGTTATGCAACTCTTCACCGGCAATCAGAATGCCCCACGGAGAGATGTTGGTACTGGCATCCGGAGCCTCAAAATTGCGATATCCCCAATAGTGGGCCGCGCCGTTGACGATGCCCGCGGCCATCACCGGCGTCCACGCCATCTGCACGGCCCAAACGGCCAGGCCAGCCAGGCCAAAAAACAGCAAATCGATCAATAACATCAGCACGACGCCCAGATAGGAAAACCGACTGTACAGGTTACGCTCGATCCAGTCATTGGGTGTGCCATGTCCATAGCGGGCCAATGTTTCTGTATTACGCGCCTCTTTGCGGTACAGCTCATAACCCTGCAACAAAACAGTCCGGATGCCGTAGACATGCGGACTGTGGGGGTCGTCGTTTTGCTCACATTTGGCGTGATGCTTGCGGTGAATAGCTGCCCATTCCCTGGTCACTTGCCCTGTTGTCAGCCACAACCAGAAACGAAAGAAATGGGAGGCAACCGGGTGCAGGTCGAGCGCACGGTGCGCCTGGTGCCGATGCAGGAAGACCGTCACGCTGATCATGGTGACGTGTGTCACAACCAGAGTGAACAGTACCATTTGCCAGCCGCTCAAGTCCAAAACCCCACTGCCTGCCCAGTCCAGAATGGCATCCATCAATAGTCTCTCTTGTTGAATTGAATCGAATTACTTGCGCTGCCACACGGCAGCAAAAAAACCATCGGTATGGTGCCGATGGGGCCAAAGGCGCAGATAAGTCTGCCCATCCGGCCCACCGTGACACGGACTACCCGCCTGGCTGATTTTCAGGCCAGTCAGGATGTCGCCAGCCTCCATCGCGGCAAAGTCCTTATTGGCCTCAGAAAACGCTTGCGCAATTGCCTCGTTTTCCTGTGGCAAAACACTGCAGGTGGCATACACCAGTCGGCCACCCGATTTCACCAGTCGTGCGGCGCTTTGCAGGATGGCCGCTTGTTTGGCTGCCATTTCTTCAACGGACTGCGGGGATTGCCGCCATTTAAGATCGGGGTTACGCCGCAAGGTGCCCAGGCCGGTGCACGGTGCATCCACCAGCACACGGTCGATTTTGCCCGTCAAGCGTTTGACCCGGTCGTCGCGCTCATGGGCAATGGCTGCCGGATGCACGTTGGACAAACCGCTACGCGCCAGCCGCGACTTGAACGCATCAAGTCGGCCCGCCGAGGTGTCAAACGCGTAAAGGCGCCCGGTGGAGCGCATGGCCGCACCCAGTGCCAGCGTCTTGCCTCCCGCTCCGGCACAAAAGTCCACCACCATTTCGCCACGCTTGGCGTCCAGCAACAGCGCCAGCAGCTGCGAGCCCTCGTCCTGCACCTCAAAGTCACCACGTAAAAAAGCCTCATGTTTGTTCAGGGCCGGCTTGCCGGCAATGCGCAAACCCCAGGGTGAATACGGCGTGGCCACGGCCTTGATACCCGAGGCAGCCAGCGCCTTTTGCACCTCGTCGCGCTTGGCTTTGAAGGTGTTCACCCGCAAATCAAGCCCCGCCCCCTGGTTAAAACTTTCCACCAAAGGCCAGAAATCGGTGCCCAACTGGTCCTTGAGCGGCTGCACCAGCCACTCGGGCAGGTTGTGGCGGTGCCGCTCCATCAGGTCTTCAGGCTTGATCTTTTCACACTGATCCAGCCAGTTCTTCTCCTGATCGCTCAAAGCACTGCGCAAAAAGTCGCCGGGGCCGTAAAAACCCAGAATCGCCAGTCGGCGCTCCTTTGGTCCACTGCCCGAGGGTGCAAAGTGGTCAAACAGCTGCTTTTTTCGCAGTACGGTGTAGACCGTCTCGGCCATGGTGGCGCGCTCTCGAGGTCCAAACCCCCGATGATCACGAAAAAACCGCGACACGATGGCGTCCGCCGGATGGTCAAATTTGAGGGTCAGACGCACCAGTTCAGAACAGGCGTCAAGCAGGGCTTTTGGATGCATAGGGGCGCGATTGTCCCATGGAGACGGCACGCGACAAGGCGGGTTTTCACTGGAACTTTACAAGACTTCACGACTCAGACGCCGGGCTGCCCTGCCCTTGCCGGACAATTCACCTCCCAACCCATTTGCCTGCCCCGCAGCATTGCTGCAGGGCACCCTTCGATTAGCCATGCGATCAACAACCCCTCATTGGCCTTTGGCCACCAACTCAAGCAGGTGGACACGCACACTGCCCGGGCTGATTCTGGCGCTGATTCTGACTGGCTGTGCTGGCCCGAATGGCCGCGCCATCCCGACGCACTCCCCGGAGCCTGACCCGTCCTCACTGACACAGCGGACCTGGTGGACCACATTCAACGACCCGCAGCTGACCCAGCTGGTGCAACAAGCGCTGCAGGCCAACACCAGCATCCGCTCAGCCCAGGCCGCGCTGCAGCAGGCGCGCGCAGCGCGTGATGTCAAAGCCGCCAGCAACGGACCAAGCCTGGGGCTGTCAGGCTCAGCCCAGCGTAGCCAGACCGAATCACGCGACGCCAGCAACAGCTTCCAGGTTGGTCTTGATGCACGCTGGGAGCTCGACATTTTTGGCGGCAACCGCGCCGCCCTGAACGCCAGTGAGGCTGACACCCTGGCCACCGAGGCGAGTCTGCGCGATGTGCAGGTCAGTATTGCCGCGGAAGTGGTGCTGGCTTACATCCAGTTGCGCGGCACCCAGGCGCAACTGGGCATCGCCCAAAGCAACCTCTCCAGCCAGCAAGAAACGCTGCAGATCACGCAGTGGCGCGCCCGGGCCGGGCTGGTGACCACGCTGGAAGTTGAACAGTCCGAAAGTGCGGTCGCCCAAACCGCATCCCAATTGCCGGCACTGCAAACCAGTCTGGCGAACCTGCGCCACAGTCTGGCCATTTTGACCGGCCAGCGCCCATTGGAATTGGACAGTCTGCTCACAAACTTAGGGGCAATACCCACCAGTGACCAAGCCTTTGCCCAACACATTGCCGCCAACACCTTGCGCCAACGCGCCGACGTACGCGCCGCCGAGCATCACATCAGCGCTGCCTTGGCGCGCCTTGATGCGGCCGACGCCGCGCGCTACCCCAGTTTCAACCTCGGCGGCTCGTTGGGTTTGAGCGCACTCACACTGGCCGGTTTGACCCACGGTGCCACGCTGGCGGGCAGCCTGTTGGGTTCGGTTTCGGTGCCTCTTTTCGATGGGGGCGCTGCAAAAAGCCAGATTTTGGCTCAGGAAGCAGCGTTGGAACAAGCCCGTGCAACCTATCAGGCCACCGTACTGGCGGCCCTCAAGGAGGTCGAGGACGCGCTGGTCGCCACTCAGAACAACGCACAACGCCTGCAACTGCTCCAAGTGGCCGCCAGTTCAGCCAGTAACGCGGCGCTGCTGGCCAACCAGCGCTACGCGAGTGGCCTGATTGATTTTCAGACCGTGCTGCAAACCCAGCGCACCTTACTCTCAGCCCAGGACAGTGTGGCCAGCCTGCAGGCGACGCGCAGCGCTGACACGGTGCGCCTGATCAAGGCCATGGGTGGTGGCTGGCAATAGTGCTGCCCTCCCGACACATCCATGCCATTTTTTTGATCGTTGACCAGAAGACAAGATGCCCATGAACGCAACCGCTTCCCCCACCGCCAATACCCCTGTCACCACTGCGTCAGATCCGACCGAACTGCAAGCCCTGCTGGCACAGGCACCCAAACCGGTCTGGTGGCGACGGCGCAGCCTGTGGATTGGCCTGGCGCTGCTGGCCAGCGGTACTGCAGCCTATTTTTATTGGTCGGCCACCCAGCAGGCCAAAGCGGCGCCGATTTACGTTACAGAAGCTGCCGCCAAAGGCAACCTGACGCTGAAGGTCACGGCCAACGGCACACTGCAGCCCACGCGGCTGGTCAACATCGGCAGCGAACTCTCGGGTACCGTGTTGCGGGTGCTGGTCGATGTGAATGACCGGGTCAAAAAAGGCCAGGTCCTGGTGGAGCTGGATACCGCCAAACTCACAGACCAGGTTGGCCGTTCACGCGCCGCACTGGCGGGCGCCCAGGCGCAGTTGCAGCAGACCAGTGCAACCGTCAAAGAGACCCGGGCCAACCTGGCTCGACTGGAGGAAGTGGCCCGCCTGTCTGGCGGCAAAGTGCCATCCGCCACCGAACTGGATGCGGCGCGTGCCAGCCTGGAGCGTGCCGTGGCCGCAGAGGCCAGCGCCCGCGCCAACGTCGATTCAGCCAAGGCGAGTCTTGCCACGGATGAGACCAATCTGTCCAAAGCGTCGATCCGCTCGCCGATTGACGGCATGATCCTGACCCGCTCAGTCGACCCAGGCAACGCGGTGGCCGCATCGCTGCAGGCGGTCACTCTGTTCACCATTGCCGAGGATTTGGGCAAGCTGTTGCTCAAAGTCAATGTTGACGAAGCCGATGTTGGTCGCGTCCAAGTGGGTCAAAAGGCCAGCTTCACCGTCAGTGCCTTTGCCACGCGGCGCTTTCCGGCCACCATCACTCGGGTGTCCTATGGCTCCACCATCACCGACAACGTCGTCACCTACGTCACCCAAATGGACGTCGACAACGCCGACCTGAGCCTGCGCCCGGGCATGACCGCCACCAGCACCATCACCGCGGTGGAGCGGCAAAACGTGTTGCTGGTCCCGAACCTCGCCTTGCGCTTTGCGCCCACGGATCCCGCGGGTGCCGAATCAGCCAAGGCCAGCGGTGGCGGCATCATGTCGAAAATGATGCCACGTATGCCACGCACCGGGCAGAAGAAGGCCGGTGGTCCGGGCGGACCCGCCAAACAGGTGTGGGTGCTGCGCGATGGTGCACCGGTGGCGCTCAACGTCAAGGTGGGCATCAGTGATGGCCGCATGACCGAGATCACTGATGGCGAGCTGGCCGAGGGCATGGCCGTGATCACCGAGCAACGCAGCAGCGCCGCTGCGGCCAGTCCAGCTGCCAAAAAACCATGAGTCAGGCAGCCCTGATCCAATTGCTGGGTGTCACCAAGATCTATGGCCAGGGTGCCACCGCCTTGCAAGCGCTCAAAGGCGTGGACCTGGCGATCGACGCGGGCGATTTTGTTGCCATCATGGGCCCAAGCGGCTCGGGCAAGTCCACCGCCATGAACACGCTGGGCTGTCTGGATACTCCCACCACCGGGCAATACATTTTTAACGGGGTGCATGTGGAACAACTCAGCCGAGACCAGCGTGCACTGTTGCGTCGGCGTTACCTGGGTTTTGTGTTTCAGGGCTTTAACCTGCTGGCACGCACCTCGGCGCAGGAGAACGTCGAGTTGCCGCTGCTGTACCGCGGCGAGCCCGCCAAACAGCGCCATACGGCGGCCAAAAAAGCACTGGCCTCGGTCGGGCTCGCCGGCTGGGAACACCACACCCCCGCTGAACTGTCGGGTGGCCAGCAGCAGCGCGTGGCGATTGCGCGCGCCATCGTCACCGAACCCGCGGTGCTGCTGGCCGATGAGCCCACCGGCAACTTGGACACCCAGCGCAGCCACGAGATCATGAACCTGCTGTGGAAACTCAATGTGGACCACGGCATTACGGTGCTGATGGTCACGCACGAAAGCGATATGGCAGCCTACGCCAAACGCATCGTGCGCTTTGTCGACGGCGTGGTCTCAAGCGATGCGCGCAACATCCATCCGGCGGCACTGGCAGCCACCGAGGAGGTGCACTGATGTTGCTGAGCACCCTGCTGCTGGCACTGCGCTCGATCCGGCGCAATCTGCTGCGCTCGTTTTTGACCATTCTGGGCATTGTGATTGGCGTCAGCGCGGTGATCACCATGGTCACCGTGGGCAATGGTGCCACGCTGGCGATTCAGAACCAGATTTCAGGGCTGGGCACCAACCTGTTGCAATTGCGCCCTGGCCAGCGCATGGGCGGCCCGGGTGGCAGTGCCGGTGCACCACCGTTCAAAGAGGCAGATGCCATCGCCATTGAGGCCCTGGTGGGTGGACTGCTGGCGGTTGCACCTGAGGCGCGCAGCGGTGCCAGCATTGTGGCCGACGGCCGCAACTGGGCCAGCAGCGTGATCGGCAGCACCAACAGCTGGCTGATCACCGGCAACTGGAAAATTGCCGAAGGGCGCGAGTTCACCGATGATGAGCAGCGTGGTGGTGCCGCGGTGTGC
>JAGOUM010000028.1 GCA_018061265.1 Rhodoferax sp.
CGCAAACTTGAGTGCGGTTGCCAGGCCAATACCTTGCGCTGCGCCGGTAATGATGGAGACCTTGTTGGTAAGACGTGCTGTCATGATTCAATCCTTGGTTAGTAGAAACCCTAGGATTTTAGAAGCCGGACTTTGCACGAAATTGACACACAGCAAACAAGTGCGCAAGAAATCCCGCTGCGTTGACCATGCGAGGGTCTCAGGTATTTTGGGCCTGATCCAGGGCTTGTTGAACGTCGACCAGGATGTCCGCCGGGTCTTCGAGGCCAATTGACAGCCGTACCAACCCTTCGCTGATGCCATGCGCGGCGCGTTCCTCTGGCGTGTAGGTGGCGTGTGTCATGCTCGCGGGGTGTTGTGCCAGGGTTTCGGCATCCCCCAGACTCACGGCGCGCGTCACCAGCTGCAGTGCATCCATGAAGCGTATGCCGGCATCCCGGCCACCACGCAATTCAAACGCCACCATGCCGCCAAACTGGCTCATCTGCCGCCGTGCCAGTTCATACTGCGGAAAATCAGGCAAGCCGGGGAAATAGACGCGCTCTGTGGCCGGATGACTTTGCAGCAACTCAGCCACCATCTGGGCAGTTTGACAGTGGCGGTCCATGCGCAGACTCAGGGTCTTGAGGCCGCGCATCACCAAATGGGCATCCTGAGACGACATCACAGCACCGGTCATGTCTTTAAGCCCGAACACGCGAACATGCATGGCCAGCTCGGCGTCTGAAAAAATGGCGGCACCGGCCATCAGGTCACCGTGTCCACCGAGATATTTGGTCACCGAATGCAGACTCACATCGGCACCCAGGGTCAGTGGCCGCTGCAGGTACGGTGTGCAGTAAGTGTTGTCAACCACCACTTTGATACCCGCCCGATGTGCAATGTTTGAGACTGCCGCAATATCGATCAAACGCATGTTGGGATTGGCGGGCGTCTCAAAATACAGCACCCGCGTCCTGGGGCCAATCGCGTTCATCAACTGGTTGGGATCGGTCAGGTCGATGTGTCGGGTTGTCACACCAAACTGGGTCAGCCCGTGATTGAGCAGCGAGAAAGTGCAGCCATACAGCGTCAGATCAGCCAATACTTCGTCACCCTGCTGCAACATGGACCACAAGGTTGAGCTGATGGCTCCCATGCCTGAGCCAAACACCACGGCGGCAACCCCTTCCTCCAGGCTGGCCAATCGTGCCTCCAGCAGCGCCAAGGTCGGATTGCCAACCCGGCTGTAAAAATACCCTGCCTCGGTTCCGGCGAAACACCGTGCGCCATAGGCCACGTCCGGAAACGCATAAGTTGCCGAGGTGTAAATGGGTGGCACCAGTGCGCCGTGATGGTCGGCCGCCTGGTAGCCGTGATGGATGGCGCGGGTACTGAAACCGCTTGGTCGATTCTGCTGGCTGGACATAAGTTTCTCCGTTACAAGAGCAAAATTCTGGACCGTTTGGCCAGGCAAAAGATTGCTAATTTGAACCAAGATTTCGCAATCATTGGATTAATTTATTTATATTTATAGACTTTTCGGCAAATAATTCCAATCAGTTCCACAGCAAACTGCCGGACCAGTTCTTAACCCTTCGCCGCCATGTCACACCCACTACCCAAACTTGACGCCATTGACCGTCAACTGCTTCATGCACTGCAACAGAACGGACGTGCCACGGTGGGCGAACTGGCCGAAATGGTGTCGCTGTCACCCTCGCCCTGCTGGCGCCGGGTGAAACTGCTCGAGGAGTCAGGGCTGGTTGAAGGCTATCACGCGCGACTGAGCCGTCGGCAACTTGGGTACGGCGTCACCGGTTTTGTGCAGTTGCAAATGGAAAACCATACCTCGCAGGCGACCGAGGCATTCGAGCGCGAGGTAGTGGCCCTGCCACAGGTGTTGTCCTGCCACAACCTGTCGGGTCGATACGACTACCAACTTGAAGTTGTGGCCCAGGATCTGGAGAGTTTCGCCGATTACCTTCGCACCCGCATCCGTGCCCTGCCCGGCGTGCGTGAGGTTTCAACCAGCTTTTCACTCAAAGAGGTCAAACGCTCGCGCAGTCTGCCAATCGACGGCGCGTCCTGACAAAACGTGGCTCAGACCGGGTAAATCTTGACTGGTCGGGTCGCCACCGGGAAGCCAGCTGCTCCCAGCGTGTCAGCGATGGCCTTGTTGGTGTCGAAGTAGACCTGCCAATAATGGTTGGTGTGGCAATACGGGCGAACGGCCAGTTTGGGACCAAACTCGTTGAACTCCAGAATCTCCACGTCCACTGCAGGGGAGGCGGCGATGTTGGGCACCTGGCTGACCGCGTCCTTGAGTAAACCGATGGCCTTGTGCACATCCGCACTGCCCGCCAGTTGCGCCACCAGTTCGACGCGGCGAAAAGCATTGGCGGAATAGTTCTTGATGTCCGAGCCCATGATCTTGCCGTTACCCACCACGGTCTTCACGTTGTCAGGTGTGGTCAGTGTGGTGCCGAACAGGCCGAGTTCCATCACCGTGCCTTCCACGCCACCGACCATCACGTAGTCACCTACCTGGTACGGACGCAATACCAGCAAAAAGATGCCAGAGGCAAAGTTGCCCAGCAGCCCGCTCCAGGCGGCGCCAATGGCCACACCCGCACCCGCCACCAGCGCTGCAAACGAGGTCGTTTCAACACCAAAGTAGCCCAGAATCGCCACCACCAGAATGATGTTGAGCGACACGGTGATGAAGCTCACCAGATACCTCTGCACGGTGGGGTCGAGCTTTTGCCGCGTCATGGCCGCGCCAACCAGCCTGGAAACCATGCTGATCAGCCAACGGCCGATGATAAAAACCGCGATGGCACCCAGCACCTTGAGCCCGAACGTCAGCAAAATGGGCTGAATCTGATCAACCCAGGTGGTGATTTTTCCTGTATCCATATCCATAGTTACTCCAATGTCAGTCAAAGAACACAATCAAGGACGCGCGGCATGCTAACAGCAAACCATGATGCTGTTGGGACTGCGCCCCGCTGGAGGAACTTTGCTGGAGATTTCACATGGACACCATGAAGCTGCTGGTTGACCTGCATGTGCACGGCAAGCGGCAAGGCCCCGGGAGCGCAGCGCAGATACGGGCCGCCATCGCTCTGGCGGGTTTGGCCGACCGGCCAGGGCCGCTGCGAATTGCCGACATCGGCTGCGATACCGGTGCCTCGACGCTGGTTTTGGCACAAGAGCTTGACGCCAACATTGCCGCAGTTGATTTTCTGCCAGAGTTTCTGGCCGAACTGCGTGCCCGGGCGCAAGCGGCGGGTCTTGCGGCACGCATCCGCACCCATGCCGTGGCGATGGACAGTCTGCCTTTTCCCGAGGCATCCCTGGACGCAATCTGGTCGGAGGGCGCGATCTACAACATCGGTTTTGAAAACGGCATCCGGCAGTGGCGCCCTTTTCTTAAGCCTGGGGGCATTCTGGCCGTCTCCGAACTGACCTGGCTGACCAGCCAAAGGCCCGCCGAACTGGACCAATACTGGCACGCAGCCTACCCGGAGGTTGCCACCGCTGCTACCAAGATAAAAGCGCTTGAGCGCCACGGATATGGGCTAGTTGGCTATTTCACTCTGCAACCTGAATGCTGGATGGCGACTTATTACCGGCCATTGCAAGAGCGCTTTGCGGGATTCCTGGCGGCACACAACTTCAGTGATGCGGCGCAGGCGCTGGTCGCTGAAGAAGAACGCGAGTTCGCGCTGTACCAGCGTTACCAGGACTTTGTCAGCTATGGCTTTTACATTGCGCGGCGGGTCGAGGCGACATCAGAAACTGACTCATGACAGACTGAAGTCATACTCCACCGTCAACGGCGCGTGATCACTGAAGCGCTGCACTTTATAGATACTGGCGCAGCGTGCCAATGCGGCAAGGGCAGGTGTTTCCAAATGGTAGTCAGTTCGACAAAAAACCTACATTTTTCACACTTGACTCCCAACAATCTTCGTCCAGCGACGGCTGCTCACCTCAGCGTCTTGGGCTTTCACTTGCTCGGAGGCATCGTTGGGTGTGATCGTCAGGACTTGGCCTCGCACTCCGGCGTCCATTCCCGCATCTCTTGCAAGATGAATTCGGCCAACGGCGTGATCTGCCCTTTGACGCTTGCGGCCTCCAGTGCCTTCATGTACTCATCCCGCCGGCTCATCCTGATCACCGTCCAAGGGTAGCCACCGGATGCGAGCAGAGTGTTCATCAGGAAGCGACCGATGCGACCATTGCCGTCGTAGTACGGGTGGATAAACACGAAGAGGTGATGCCCAAGGACAGCGCGAACGCAGGCTTCTGTTTCCGCCTCGAGCAGGTCCCACAACGCTTCCAAAGAATCTAGAATGGCATCGCTGGGCAGCGGCGTGTGCATCGAGTTGCGGATAAAAATGGGGCCACGTCGATAGCCGGCAAGCTGACTGGCTTCGATGATGCCCGCTGTCACCGACGGGCCGAACAGCTCGGCATACCAGTCGTGGTGATCGCGCTTGACCACGAGACTGGCGTTGTCCTTTGCCAGTACCTTGCCGATGCTCCCTTTGACCGCCTGAAAAGCTTGGTAGTAGCCCCGCGCGGCTAGCGCGTTCCTGGTCTTGTCGTTCTCTGGGTCGCCATCTGGTTTCCAGTCTCCGCGAGCCACGCGCTCGATCAGCTCGTCGGTCACACGGTAACCTTCAATGGACAGGGAGTTATAGGCGTCAAAGACGTAGCGCTCGTCGACCTGTGCCAGATAGCTGGCGCGCTGATTCTCAAGATCAGGCGCGGGCGGGAAAACATTAATGACGTCCTGACGCCACCCGGCCCACATGGAGCGTAAGCGAAGCACATAGGGCGAGCGCTCCTTGCAAGGTGAGATCGTGGGCTCGGCCAACTCGAAGGGGTTGACCAGCTTGAGCGCGACTTTGAACTGGGCAAAGGCCTTGCGGATGCGCTCGGTCTCGTCCGGACGCTTGACGAACTCGAACGCTGCTGCAAGTCGCCCGGCAGCCGTGACCATCTTGTCGCCAGCAAGCAGCGTCGGTAGCAATTCGGACGCATTGCGAATGGTTGCCAACGCAATCTCGGCTTCACGCGGGTTATTGGCGAAGAATGAAGGACCTGCCAAGCACAGCGCCTCGGCGACGGGCCAGACTTGCAGGCCTCGGACCTCCACGCGTGCTGTGGGAACCCGGTTCTTGTCGGGATACACGAGCATTGAGGTGTCGAAGGGCAGGTTCAGCGTGGATGTTCCGCTGTCGATCGTGACGCATGTGACCTGCCTGGGTACGGTGGTGTTGCCTGTATGCAGCATCAGCGATGCCTCTGGGTTTAGGCAGTACCGCTTGCCGAAGCGCTTACCCAGGTAGCCTGAAACGAAGGCCCAGAAGGACGCATACCACGCCGTGGTGTCTCCGTCGTTGTCGCTCGGACTGCTACAGATGTACCAGCCCTTCATTACCTGCCTCAAGAACCCCGTGTCGACCAACACGGCTCGCTGATCGTCATCCTTGAAGTCAGAAGCTTCAACAACGCCGTTGTGCTTTTCTTGGAGTCGCTTCAGCGTCCTAAGTGCAGCGGTAAGGGTCGGATTGCCCTTCGGCTGGTGTAGTGTGGGAGGCATAGATTCACTTTGCTATTTTCATAAATTTTACTTTGCTATCCTAGAAAAATCTACTTTGCTATAGTCTTGGAGAATATTTTGCTGTCGGATGCATGACACGTTACTGACGTCGGTTGCCCCCCTATGGTGGCCAGTTGTAAAGCTGAACGTAGATGCCCTGTGGCAAACAGCACAGCTCGGATACGAGCGGACCGTACCGTGTTGGCTACTGGAGCCTGTGTCCAACCATGGTGATATCCAGTCAGGGCGAAAAGTCGTAGTCAATGGTCAACGGCGCGTGGTCGCTGAACTTCACATCCTTATAGATCGCCGCCTTGCATGCCGTCGCAGCCAGAGAAGGAGTTGCCAAATGGTAGTCAAGCCGCCAGCCAACGTTCTTGGCGTAGGCTTGTCCCCGATTGCTCCACCAGGTGTAGCAGTCGTCCGTTGTGGCCGGGTGCAGTTGCCGGTAAACATCCACCAGACCCGCTTGCCCGAGCAGCCGGGTCATCCAGGCGCGCTCTTCGGGCAGGAACCCTGAGTTCTTCTGGTTGCTCTTCCAGTTTTTCAGGTCAATCTGCTGGTGCGCAATGTTGATGTCACCACAAAGAATGAAGTCCCGCTGAAGTTTTAATGCCTCCAGCTGTGGGTACATCAGGTCCAGGAAGCGGTACTTGGCCTGTTGCCGCTCCTCACCTGACGACCCGCTCGGGAAGTAACAGCTGATGATCGACAACTTTCGACCCGGCGTATCAAAACGCAGCTCAAGGTAGCGGCCCTCCGCATCAAATTCGCTGTTGCCAATGCCAACACAGACGTCGCTGGGCTCGGCACGGCAATACATCGCCACACCCGAGTAGCCCTTTTTCTCGGCAAAGTGGAAACGCCCGGGCAGACCGGCCAACTGCTCAAACCGGCCTTGTACATCGGCGTGCTGGGCTTTCACCTCCTGCACACAAATACAATCTGACGCACTTTCGGCCAGCCAGGCTTCAAGGCCCTTGCTGGTTGCGGACCGGATGCCATTGAGGTTGAGTGTGGTCAGTTTAAACAAGGAATTCCCCATGTCATCAGAGCAGGTTCAGGATCCGTTGGCGCAGGCATTTGTGCAGTTTGCGGTGGACTGTGGTGTGTTGCGTTTTGGCGAGTTCAAAACCAAAGCGGGGCGCATGAGCCCCTACTTCTTTAACGCCGGGCTGTTTGACGATGGCGCCAAACTTGACCGACTGGCACAATTTTATGCCCAGCGGCTGCTGGCCAGCCCGATCGAATTCGACATGATTTTTGGCCCTGCCTACAAGGGTATCCCCCTTGGCGCCGTACTGGCGACGGAGCTGGCGCGGCGCGGTCGCAGTGTGCCTTTTGCCTACAACCGAAAAGAGGCCAAGGACCACGGCGAAGGCGGCACGCTGGTGGGGGCACCGTTGCAGGGGCGGGTGCTGATTGTTGACGATGTGATGTCCGCTGGCACCGCCGTGCGGGAGTCGATTGGGCTGATTGAGTCTGCCGGTGCCCGGCCCCACGCAGTGGTGATTGCACTGGACCGGCAGGAGAAGGCAACGGAAGGCGGTCAGGACGTGCCGCACAGCGCGGTGCAGTACGTGCGCGGCACGCTGGGGCTACAGGTGGCGGCAATTGCCCGGCTTGACGATCTGTTGCAGTTTTTACAGCATCAGGCTACGCCGGAATTGGAAAATGCCCACCAGCGGGTGCTGGCTTACCGGGCACGGTACGGTGTGGCTGATTGACTGGGGATCTAAATTTAGTTGATAGCATCAAATTTAATATAGTCATGCGCTAGAGGCATAATTAATTAGATACTTGACCTTGTTCGGCACGCAGGCAACGGGCCAGTGATGGCAGCTTGGCCCTGTCGATGATCCGGAAATTTGACACCAGCCCGACCCCGGTGATGAGACTTGTGTGGTACTGAGCGGGAAGACAAATAGGGTGAACGTTAGCGACGCCGTAATGTTTGATACACGGCATGTCTTGCTGCTGATGCCCGATCTAACCTTACTCGTCAGGCTTCACTGCAGCGGCCGAGCACCAGAATCGAAAGCCCGGCCGTGACAAAGGTCAGGCCAGCACCAATGTTGACCGCTGCCACCACCCGCGGGCGCCGTGACAGCCCTGCCGAAAGTTGGGCCGCGAAACTGGCAAGCACGGCGAAGACGATAGCTGTGAGTTCAGCAAAGATGGCCCCGTCGAAGAGCATCTCGACGGGTACCGAGCCACGCACCGGGCTGGTGAATTGGGGAATGAAGGCCACGACAAAGAGCCCTGGCTTTGGATTAAGCACATTCGAGAGCAGGCCGGTGGCGAAGACTCGGGTCAGCGATTGCCTTTTTTTCTGGGAGAAACGAGATGAGATTGCGGCAGGTGATGGCCTTGTACCCCAGCCAAAGCAGGTACCCAGCTCCTACAACCTTGACCACCCAAAAGGCGACCAGCGAGGTTTGCAGAACGAGGGCCAGACCAAGTGCCGCAGCCACGGTGTGGAACATGATGCCGAGACCCGCTCCAGCGGAGGACAGTGCCCCTGCCACGCGTCCTTGGCTCAAGCCTCGGCTTACTGCGAGGATATTGTCCGGGCCTGGGGAAATGATCACCAGCAGAACGGCTGCAAGGTAGGTTGAAAGAATTTCGGGTGGAAACATTACCTGAGGTGTGCTCGTGAAGCCTGACGTAACAGCTAACCGCAGCGCCGGCGAGGGGTTAGCGTCAGTACACTCTCTAGGCCGTGTGCTGGATATCTGCTGGGAGAATAACCCACGAATGCATTCTGTCTTCGTATACCGAAACAGCTGGGACTGGAAAGCTTGGGTCTGCAAAGGCACCTACGGGTATGGCGATACTCTCTTCGTCATATCCTTCAACCGCGTAGTGAACGGTTGCCCCACAGTTGGGACAGAAGTTGAAAGTAATCTTGCTTCCTTCGTCTCCAACTCGAATGTACTGGTTTGATTCCCCGCTGATAGTTACGAAGTTTCGATTAAATCTTGCCTGAGCACCGAAAACACTTCCGGTCCGACGTTGACAGGCCAGGCAATGGCAGACGGAAACCCGAAGTGGATCGGCTTGGGTGGTGATCGTGAGCTGGCCACAACTGCAGGAGGCTGTTCGTGTATTCATGGGCAGATGCGCGCAGTGGTGTGGTTCTGATGTCTAAGTCGGGAAATGTGCGGCACAGGCGTCGAGGGTGTCGGTACGGTTGACTCGGTCTGCCGCGGATCGCACCACCTCTTGGCGCGTACGTTGACTTGGCATCACCTCTTCACCCGACCCCGCCTCACCCCAGTTTCTGACGCAGCACTTCATTCACCTGCTGAGGGTTAGCCTTGCCCTGACTGCCTTTCATGATCTGGCCGACCAGCGCATTCAGCGCCTTGGCGTTGCCGCCACGGTACTCGGCCACATTCTTCGGGTTGGTCGCCAGCACGGCGTCGACAATTTTTTCCAGCGCGCCACTGTCGTTCATCTGCTTGAGGCCCTTGGCCTCAATGATCACATCGACCTGGCTTTGCGGGTCTGCCCACAGCGCATCCATCACCTGGCGCGCTGCGTTGTTCGAAATGGTGCCGTCATGGATGCGCCCGATCAGCTGCGCAAGCTGCGCCGGTTTGACCGGGCAGGCGTTGATGTCCTGCTCGGCGGCATTGAGGCGACGCGTGATCTCGCCCATGATCCAGTTGCCGACCAGTTTGGCTTGCCCGCAGGCTTGTGTAGCCGCTTCAAAATAGCTAGCTATCTCACGGCTCTGGGTAAGCGCTGAGGCATCATAGTCCGATAAATCATAGGCCGCAACAAAACGTGCGGCCATGACACGCGGCAGCTCGGTCATCGCCGCACGCACCTGCTGCACCCACTCGGGTGCCACCACCAGCGGTGGCAGGTCGGGGTCGGGAAAGTAGCGGTAGTCGGCCGCGTCTTCCTTGCTGCGCATGGCGCGCGTCTCACCCGTGTCAGGATTAAACAGCACGGTGGCCTGTTGGATGGTGCGACCGTCTTCAATCTCTTCAATCTGCCAGCGGATCTCGTAATCGATCGCCTGCTGCATGAATTTGAAGCTGTTGAGGTTCTTGATCTCACGCCGTGTGCCCAGCGGGGCGCCGGGCTTGCGCACCGACACGTTGGCGTCACACCTGAAGCTGCCTTCCTGCATGTTGCCATCGCAAATGCCAATCCAGGTGACGATCTTGTGCAACTCCTTGGCGTAGGCCACCGCCTCGGCGGTGGAGCGCATGTCGGGCTCGGTCACGATCTCGAGCAAGGGTGTGCCCGCCCGGTTCAGGTCGATACCGGTCTGACCGATGAAGTCCTCATGCAAGGACTTGCCAGCATCTTCCTCCAGATGGGCGCGCACCAGGCGTACCGATTTTTTCTCGTCGCCCAGGTAAAACTCGACCGAGCCGCCCTGCACCACCGGGATCTCAAACTGGCTGATCTGGTAGCCCTTGGGCAGATCAGGGTAAAAGTAATTCTTGCGCGCAAAAATGCTGCGCTGCGCAATCGTACTGCCCAGCGCCAGACCCAGCTTGATGGCACATTCCACCGCACCCTTGTTCATCACCGGCAGGGTGCCAGGCAGGGCCAGGTCCACCGCACACGCCTGGGTATTAGGTTCTGCACCAAAGGCGGTCGCAGCCCGACTGAAGATTTTGGACCGTGTGGCGAGCTGGGCGTGGGTTTCAAACCCGATGACCACCTCGTAGCCCCGCACCAGCAGGGACTTGGTTGTGATGCTTGTGTCGGCTGGCGTACTCATGGACGCACTCCTGTTGCTTGAACCGTCGGCTTGGCGGTGTGCCAATGGGTGGCCTGCTGAAAACGATGCGCCACATTGAGAAGGCGCGACTCCGTGAGGTGATTGCCGATCAATTGCATTCCCACCGGCATGCCCCCGTCCCCAAAACCCACGGGCAGACTCATGCCAGGCAATCCGGCCAGCGAGGCCGGCAAGGTAAAGATGTCGGCCAGATAGTCTGCCAGTGGGTCGTTGCCATGGCCGCCGAGTGCCCAGGCCACGGTAGGGGCCACCGGGCCGGCAATCACATCACATTGCTGGAACGCCTGCTGAAAGTCATCTGCAATCATGCGGCGGATCTTTTGCGCCTGCAGATAGTAGGCATCGTAATAACCATGGCTCAGCACATAGGTGCCGATCATGATGCGTCGCTTGACCTCGTCGCCAAAGCCCTCGGCCCGGGTTTGCTCGTACATGCCGGTCAGGTCCTTGAAGTCTTTGGCACGGTGGCCAAACTTGACCCCGTCAAACCGGCTCAGGTTGCTCGATGCTTCAGCGGGCGCAATGATGTAGTACACCGGAATCGACAGCTCGGTGCGTGGCAGCGAGATCGGCACCAGCCGCGCGCCCAGGGCCTGGTAAGTTTTCAGCGCTGCATCCACCGCGGCGCGGACATCGGCGCTCAGACCTTCACCAAAAAACTCGTCGGGCACACCAATTCGCAGCCCGTCAATGCTGCTGTTGAGCTGGCTGGAGTAGTCTTCTGGTGCAATATCCAGTGAGGTGGCGTCGCGATCGGCATCAGGCCCACACATCACCGACAGCAGCAGCGCACAATCCTCGGCACTGCGCGCCAGCAGGCCAGCCTGGTCTAGACTGGAGGCAAACGCCACCATTCCGTACCTTGAAGCGCGCCCGTAGGTCGGTTTGATGCCGGTGATGCCACAAAATGAGGCCGGCTGACGGATTGAGCCACCGGTGTCGGTGCCGGTTGCGGCAGGTGTCAAGCGCGCAGCCACTGCGGCCGCGCTGCCACCCGAGGAGCCGCCGGGGGTGCGATGGGTGTCCCACGGGTTCCTGACCGGGCCGTAGGCCGAGTTTTCGTTGGCCGAGCCCATGGCGAATTCGTCACAGTTGAGCTTGCCCAAGGTCACCGCACCCGCCTGTGCCAGCCGCTCCACCACTGTGGCATTGAACGGCGAGCGGTACCCCTCCAGCATTTTTGAGCCGGCAGTCGTGACAAAGTCCCGGGTCACAAAAATATCTTTGTGCGCTATCGGCACCCCTTCAAGCACGCCGGCCGTGCCATCCGCCAGTCGGCCATCGGCCGCCCGGGCTTGCGCCAGCGTGACTTCGGGCGCCACATGCAGGAAAGCACCCAGTTCAGTGTGGGCCTCCATGCGGCCCAGGAAGTGCCGCGCGGTCTCCGCGGCAGAAATTTTGCGCTGACGCAGCTGGCTGGCCAGTTCGGTGACGGTCAGGTCATGCAGATCGGTAGCAATGGTCATGGTAGGTGTCACCCTTGTTTACTCGATGACCTTGGGAACCAGGAACAGCCCTGACTCCACGGCAGGTGCATTCTGCTGGTTCGCCTCGCGCTGATTGGGCTCACTGACCACATCGTCGCGCAAGCGCAGGGCCATGGTGCCGGTCACATCCACCGGATGCGCCAGCGGCACAATGCCGGTGGTGTCAACCGCGCGCATTTTCTCGACAATGCCGAAAAAATCATTAAGTTGCGAGCACATCCGTGATGATTGCTCGGGCTGCAGGCCAAGCCGGGCCAGATGGGCCAGCCGGTCGATATCGGTAAGGGTCAGTGACATGGTTTCTTCATTGCAACAAGCAGGCAATCACAGCGCAATGCACCGGCTTGAGAGAGTTATACACAGGCAATAGGGTATTATCCTGCCTTTGGGCTGCAGCCCGAATCGGCATGGTTTATTGCCGAATTTTCACCATTTTGAACACATTACAGGGCGACATGCGGGCCGAAGTGCCCCTTGTGTCCAGAGGATATTTGCATGTTTGGATCATTCCGCCAGTACTTCTCAACTGACCTGGCGATCGACCTTGGCACAGCCAACACCCTGATTTACGTACGCGACAAGGGTATTGTGCTCGATGAACCTTCGGTGGTGGCGATCCGCCATGAAGGCGGCCCGCAAGGTAAAAAAACCATTCAAGCGGTCGGCAAAGAGGCCAAGGCCATGCTGGGCAAGGTGCCCGGCAATATCGAGGCTATTCGCCCGATGAAGGACGGCGTGATTGCTGACTTCACCGTGACCGAGCAGATGCTCAAGCAGTTCATCAAGATGGTGCATCCGCGCAGTGTGTTCCGGCCCAGCCCGCGCATCATCATTTGTGTGCCCTGCGGCTCCACCCAGGTGGAGCGCCGCGCCATTCGTGAATCGGCTCTCGGTGCCGGGGCCAGCGATGTGTACCTGATCGAGGAACCCATGGCCGCAGCCATTGGTGCTGGTTTGCCGGTGTCTGAAGCCAGCGGCTCGATGGTGGTCGACATTGGTGGCGGCACCACTGAAGTCGGCGTGATTTCGTTGGGCGGCATGGTCTATAAAGGCAGCGTGCGGGTCGGTGGCGACCGGTTTGACGATGCCATCATCAACTACATCCGTCGCAACTATGGCATGCTGATTGGTGAGCCGACGGCGGAGGCCATCAAGAAAAACATCGGCAGCGCGTTTCCGGGCAGCGAGGTGCGCGAGATGGAGGTGCGTGGGCGCAATCTGTCCGAGGGTGTGCCGCGCAGCTTCACTATTTCCAGCAATGAGATTCTTGAGGCATTGACCGACCCGATCAATAACATTGTCTCGGCGGTCAAAAATGCGCTGGAGCAAACCCCGCCCGAACTGGGTGCCGATATTGCTGACCGGGGTATGATGCTCACCGGCGGCGGCGCTTTGCTGCGTGACCTGGACCGTTTGCTCGCCGAAGAAACCGGCCTGCCGGTGCTGGTGGCCGAAGACCCATTGACCTGCGTGGTGCGGGGCTGTGGCATGGCGCTGGAGCAAATGGAGCGCCTGTCCTCCATCTTCACCAGCGAATAGTCAGGCAATACGGCGATGCCACTGGGTACGCTGGACGGCACGCCGCCACCTTTTTTCCGCCAGGGACCATCGGCGCTCAGCAAACTGGTCTTTTTCAGCCTGATTTGTGTTGCGCTGATGGTGGCTGACCTGCGTTTCCGGATCGCAGAACCCGTCCGCATGGCGGTTGCTACTGTCGTGTACCCCTTGCAGTGGCTAGGTCTGCAGCCGGTCAGGCTGATACAAAACGCGGGCCAGCACTTTGAGTCCTTGTCCGAGTCACAAAAACGCGAAGCCGACGCACAGTACAAACTAGGGCTGCAATCGCAGCGCGCGTTGCAGGTCGAACAACTGACACTTGAAAACACACGGCTTCGCGCGCTGCTTGAAATGCGCGAGCGAATCGTGTCGCCGGCGTTGGCGGCCCAGGTTTTGTATGACGCCGCAGACCCCTACACCCGCAAGGTGATCATCGACAAGGGTGCTCTGGCGGCCGTGGCGGCTGGCTCGCCTGTGGCGGACGAAACCGGCATTTTGGGCCAGGTGACCCGTGTTTACCCGCTGGTGAGCGAAGTCACGCTGATCACCGACCCCAATCAGGCCATTCCCGTGCTCAATGTCCGTACCGGCGCCCGCGGACTGGCATTTGGCAACAGCAACCTGCGCAGCGGACAGTTGGAGTTGCGGTTCATGGACGCCAATGTCGACATGCAGATCGACGATCTGCTGACCACCAGTGGCGTTGACGGGGTTTACCCGCCGGGTGTGCCGGTTGCCAAAGTGGCAAAAATTGAACGTCGCGCGGACTCGGCTTTTGCACGCATCCATTGCGACCCGGTGGCACGGGTGACCAGCAGCCTGCATGTGCTGGTGCTCAAGCCATCGGCAGAGTCGGTTCCTGCACTCCCGGATTTGAGTCCACAAATCGCGCCCAAGGCAGGAGGCAAACCATGATCATGCCAAGAGGGCAGCAGTTGCTGCTGCCGGCCAATCCGGTTTTTATCTGGGGCAGCCTGCTGACCGCCATGATGCTGGATATGCTGCAAAACATGGCCTTATGGGGCCGGGCCGCATGGCAACCCGAGTTGCTGGCACTGGTGCTGGTTTTCTGGACCATTCACCAGCCTCAGCGAATCGGGGTTGCAGTAGCGTTTGCCCTAGGTCTGTGCATGGATGTGCACCAGAGCTCGCTGCTGGGGCAACATGCCTTGTCGTACACCGTACTGGTGTTTCTTGCCATTGGCATCCACCGTCGCCTTTTGTGGTTCAGTGTGCCCAGCCAGGCGGCGCAGGTTTTTCCGCTTTTTGCTGTCGCCCATGCACTGGCGCTGAGTGTGCGAATGCTTGCGGGTGACGATTTTCCAGGTGCCTGGATTGCGATTGCACCGGTTCTTGAGGCCATGCTTTGGCCCGTGATCAGTGTGCTGTTGCTGCTGCCACAACGACAGGCACCTGATCCCGACGCCAATCGCCCGCTCTGACTCTGATGACGGTCATCCGCAACGTTCAGGCCGAACTGTCGCGCTTTCGCTTGCGCGTGCTGGTGGCAAGCATCGTTGTAACCGTGTGTTTTGGCCTGCTGGTCACACGACTGGTCTACTTGCAGTTGCTGCGTCACGACGATTTGCAAGCACAGGCGGAAAACAACCGCACCGCGATTGTGCCCATCGTTCCCAATCGGGGACTCATTCTGGACCGCAATGGCATCGTTCTGGCAACCAACTATTCTGCCTACACGCTTGAAATTACACCATCACGCGTCAACGACCTGGAACGGACCATTGACGAGTTGTCTCAGGTGCTGGAAATCACCACCCGTGACCGTCGGCACTTCAAAAAGCTCCGCGAAGAAGCAAGAAATTTTGAGTCACTGCCATTGCGAAGCCGTTTGAGTGACGATGAAGTCGCCCGCTTCGCTGCCCAGCGCTGGCGCTTCCCGGGGGTGGATATCAAAGCCAGACTGTTTCGGAATTACCCCTACGGAGAACTGGCGAGCCATGTGATTGGTTATATCGGGCGCATCAACGCTGCCGAAAAGGAAGCGATAGACGAGTCAGAGGACCCGTCCAACTACCGCGGTACCGAGTACATCGGCAAGCTGGGTATTGAACAAAGTTACGAAGCCCAACTGCATGGCATCACCGGTGTTGATGCCATGGAGACCTCCGCGGGCGGGCGTGCCACCCGACGCCTCACCAGCCAGGACTCCACTCCAGGCAATACGGTGCGTTTGTCCATCGACATCAAGCTGCAAAAGCTGATTGAAGACATGTACGGTGAGCGCCGGGGTGCACTGGTGGCACTTGACCCAAAGTCCGGTGAAGTGCTGGCATTTGTCAGTAAGCCCACGTTTGACCCGAACCTGTTTGTGAATGGTATCGATCAGGAAAACTGGCAGATGCTCAATGAATCACCCGACCGCCCGTTGCTCAATCGGGCGCTGCGCGGCACCTATCCACCGGGCTCCACCTACAAACCGTTCATGGCTCTGGGTGCGTTGCAGACGGGCAAACGCGGACCTTCTGTCCTGATCAATGACCCAGGGTTCTACATGTTTGGCGGGCACCGTTTTGGCAGCCCGGAAAACGAGCGCGGCGGCATCATGGACATGCGCCGTGCCATTGTGGAGTCAAGTAACGTTTATTTCTACTCGCTGGCCAACGAAATGGGTGTCGACACCATTCATGACTTCATGAAGCCCTTGGGTTTTGGCCAGATCACCGGCATCGACATCCAAGGCGAGGTCCGAGGCGTCCTGCCAAGTCAGGACTGGAAGCGCAGTTATTACAAACGTCCTGAACAACAAAGATGGTATGCAGGCGAGACCATTTCTCTGGGCATTGGACAGGGCTACAACAGCTTCACGATGCTGCAACTGGCGCAGGCGACCGCCGTCTTGGCCAACAACGGCGTCAAGCATCAGCCACGTCTGGTGATCGCCATCCAGGACACCAGTACACAGGTCAGTGCCCCGGTGACACCGACTCCTGCACAAAACCTGGGCCTGCAACAATCCCACCTCGATCTGGTGCGCCAGGCCATGGTCGGGGTGACACAGGGAGGTACCTCAACCCGTGTTTTTGCCGGTGCGGCTTACCTCAGCGGCGGGAAGACCGGCACCGCACAGGCCGTGTCGCTTGGCAAAAACGAAAAATATAACGCCTCCCGTATGGCCGAGCGGCACCGTGACCATTCACTCTACATTGCTTTTGCGCCCGCCGATGACCCCAAAATTGTGGTCGCCGCCATTGTGGAAAACGCGGGGTTCGGCGCAGCGTCGGCAGCACCCATCACACGTCGGGTTTTTGATTACTGGTTGCTTGGTCTCATGCCCAGTGAGCAGGACATGGCAGCCGTCAGCAAAGGCCAGGCCACCGCGCCAATCGGCAAGCCCATACTTGCAACTGAGGTGCCCTGGCCGGCGAGTCGCGCCTCCGAAGCATTACCAGTTGCTGCCCCAGTAGCAGCAGCCTCAGCCACGCCTGCAGCAGTCGCGCCCAACTAGACTGACCACTGTATCAGGCAGAAGTAATGCGGTCGCGTCCGTTTTGCTTGGACTGGTAGAGCGCCGCATCGGCCCGTGCCACCAGACTGTGGCTGTCGTCGTCACTTTGCATGGCCGACATACCGCCTGAGATCGTCACGGTCAAAACCACCTCCTGCGTACGCCGGTCGCGAATCTTCAGGGCCTTGGTCCGTGTGCGCGCCAGTTCGGCTATCTTGCTGCATTCATCCTTGCGGCTATCGGGCAGCATCAGCGCAAACTCCTCCCCGCCATACCGCGCCACGCTGGCTTGCGGACACACGCTGAGGCAACTTTTGAGTACCTCGCCAAGGGCCTGCAACACCCGGTCGCCCATGACGTGACCATGTGTGTCGTTGACCTTTTTGAAATGGTCAAGATCGAACATGACCAACCAATGCGCACGGCCAGCGCTGACCGGTTGCGCCATCATCGTGGACAGCTTGTTTTCGAACCCCTTGCGATTGAGCACCTGTGTCAGGGCGTCAACCAGCGACTCATCACGCACCCGGTTCAACTCACTTTGCAAACGCTGAATTTCAACCTGGTTATTTCTGACCTCCAGCTCCAGCGCCAGCGCGGCGCTGCGCATTCGCGCTGTGCCCTCAATCGCCTTGGCCATCGCCGGAGACACCAAGGTGTCACTCACCCCTAGAAGCTCAGCTGTCAGGCTTTCCAGTTGGGCACCAAACTCGCCAGCCTGCCCGCCTGTGTCAGACGCTGCGGAGCCGAGCGTTTTCATGACTTGCTGCAACTCGTTACCAATTCGGTGCATCGCTTGTGTATCGACCTCGGCAACGTGGGAGTGGTAAAGATTCCACAGGTCCGCATCACCCAACTTGGGTTGCGTCTGCAGCAGCGCATCAATCGCCTCGTTGAGCTGCTGGTTGATACCCGCGGCGTACTCGAACCACACCGTGAAAGTCAGCGGATTAAACGCCGCATCATGCTGGCCCATACGTGCCAGGACAATACGCAGCAACTCGGCACTCTTTTCCTTGGACTGGGTGTATTTTTGCGGCTTGTTCATGTCGATCTTCGGGGGCGATGATACTGCGTTATTTCAGGAAGGCATCGACTCCTGTTTTCAAAATCAACGCGGTAACCACCAGCAAAAAAACGCCTCGAACAAAACCCGTTCCGTGCTTGAGTGCCATGCGGGTACCCAGCAGACTGCCCAGCACATTGGCCACCGCCATCAGCAGCACAAAATGCCACCAGATGTGCCCCTTGGCAATAAAAAGCAGCAGCGCCGACACGTTGGTTGCGGTGTTGATCAGCTTGGCCGCAGCCGAAGCGTTGAGAAAGTCATATCCCAAAACCCGCACATACAGAAACACCAGAAAACTCCCGGTGCCCGGGCCAAAAAAACCATCATAAAAGCCGGTCAGCGAACCGATGCCAACGCCAATCCAGCGTTCCCGGTTGCCGGCAAATTTGGGCGCGTGTGACCGTCCAAGTTCTTTCTTCAACAGGGTGTACACCAGCACCACCAACAGAACCAATGGCAGCACCCGGCGCAGGAAATCAGGTGAGATCACCGTCACCAGCCAGGCACCCGCCAGTGATGCCAGCAAGCCTGCGACAGCAGCTGGCCAGAGCGCGGCCCAGCGCATCTCCACCCGATGGCTGTATTGCCAGGTCGCAAAGGCGGTGCCCCAAACCGAGGCGCCTTTGTTGGTGCCAAACAGGGTTGCAGGGTGGGCTTGCGGAAAGGTCGCAAACAGCGCCGGGACCAGAATCAAACCACCACCGCCAACAATCGAGTCTACAAAGCCGGCAAACAGGCTGGCCAACGAAACAATCAGGTATTCCATGCCGACATTGTCGCATCCGGGTCCGACACGAAATACTATGCTTTATGAAGCTAAGGTCTCTTCTGAATCATGCGCTTGCAGCGATTTTTTTCAACAATCCATGTGCGTTGCAGCATCAATCAGTCTGCCTTTGTTCGGCAGCGCTATGACGTTGCTGTCGCGCCCGCAATGCAGACCCTGGCGTGCGCCCGCAATGGTCGGCACGCGCCAGCCAGCCACGCAAGGCAACGGGGTTGCCGCGGGCACCGCTTTTGACATAGTCGTCCAGTAAGACCTCCCGCACCACTTGAGGCGATGTGCTGCGGCTGAGGTACTCAAACAATGCATCCACCAGTTGCTCGGGCGTCAAATGCCGGGTGCGGCCCAGTTTCTGCCACAACCAGCCTGACAGCGCAAAGAAGCGCCAAAAAGCAGAAGAACCCTGAGCGTCAGGCAACAAGGCCAGCTCGTCAGCGGACCAACCGGACTCCGGTGGTGTCGACATCGCCGGTGTTTGAAACAGCAGGGACAGCGCCCCGGCAAACCGACCCGAATTGGCGACCAAGTCCCAGTAACGGGCAAATCGAATGAACGCCTGTACCCAGACCGACGGGATGAGTTTGGTTTGAATCACCTGATATGGCGGCTCCTGCGCGTACACCATGCCATGGGTCTGGGTATGCCGGGCGATCGGTGTGCCCCGCAGTCGTTTGAGAATGCCCAGCTGAATCTCCTGCGGCCCGATGGCCAGCAGGCGGTCAAAACCCGCCGCAAAACTCTCCACGCTTTCCCCGGGCAGACCAAACACCAGGTCGGCGTGTAAATGGGCATGGCTGTGCGCCAGAAGCCAGCGCAGGTTGAAGTCGGTTGCCACGTCGTCCTGCCGACGTGAAATATTGCGCTGTACCTGCGGGTTGAAGCTCTGCACACCAATTTCGAGCTGCAAAACGCCGGGTGCAAACTCGGCCAGACGCTCCCGCAAGGCCCGATCAAGTCGATCCGGGATAAGCTCAAAATGCAGGGACAGGCGTTCACTGTTGTCAGGGCCACCCTGCCTGTCGAGAAAAAACTGCAGGATGCGCAGCGCGTTGTCCAGTCGCAGGTTAAAGGTGCGGTCCACAAACTTGAAGTGGCGGGCACCCCGCTGGTAAAGCGACTCCAGTGCCGAGAGCACCCGCGTCAGATCAAACGCCCAAGCGGTCTTGTCCAGCGAACTCAGGCAAAACTCACATTTGAACGGGCACCCGCGCGACGCCTCAACATACAGCAGGCGATGCGCCAAGTCCTCATCGGTGTAGTGGGCATAGGGCAGCTCAAGCTGCGCCAGATCGGGTTGCACACCCTGGATGATCTTTGGCTGGGGCAGCACATCATTGAGCAAGGCACGGCACAATCGGGCAAAACTCACCTCGCCCCAGCCGGTGATCACATGGTCGGCAAGCTCTGCGATCTCCTGACCCTCGATTTCGTGGCTGACTTCCGGACCACCCAGCACCACCCGGAGCTCGGGGCGCACTGCCTTGAGCAGACGCAGCAATTGGGTGGTTGCCGTCACGTTCCAGATGTACACACCAAAGCCAACAATGGCGGCTGGCCCCGGCACACCTGGGGACGGATCACCCAGCACCCGCAACAGGTCGGCCAGAACCTCCTGCGGCGCACGGGATACGGTGTACTCACACAACTGGGTCTTGGCGCGCAAGCCCGCACCCCCGTGCGCATCCAGGTTGGCCAGCAGATAGCGCAACCCCAGCGAGGCATGGATGTAGCGGGCGTTCAGCGTGCACAGCACAACGCTTGGCCTGGTCCCTGAATTTTGTGACATTTCGCCTTCCAGCCCAATATCCACGGTGCATTCAAGCTATATTATTCATGAGCCAGATGGTATGCAGCTGGATGGTCTTTCGCTGCCCGCACTCAGCGGGCATAGGCTTCAAGACCCACCACCCCAATCTTTTCCAACCCCATGCGCTGGGCTGCCGACAACACCGCTGCCACGGTGTCGTACTTGGCGTTTGCATGCGCCCGGACATGGATTTCAGGCGGCACAGGCCATGCAGCTGCGGCCTGAAGCCGCGCATAAAGCATCGCCCGATCAGCCAGCGGCTGACCGTCCCAGGCAATCTGGTTGTCGGCACCAACATCAAGCCGGACCACCAGCGGCTGCGCGGTCTGCATCGGTGGTGCCCCGGCCGGCAGTTCCATGTTGACGGCGTGCAGCTGGATCGGGATGGTGATGATCAACATCACCAGCAAGACCAGCAGCACATCAATCAATGGCGTGATGTTGATGCCTGCTGAGAGGTCAAGGTTCTCAAGGTCGGCATGATCAGCATAATCAATTGCCATAGGCGGGTGCCCCAGGTGGTTCAGTGACAAAACCGATACGTGCCAGGCCCGCCGCCTGCGCTGCCTGCAACACCCGCGCAATGGCGGCGTAGTCGGCCCGGGCGTCACCCCGGATGTGAATCGGCGGTTGCGACTGGCGTGCCGCCACCTCACGCAGTTTGTCGTCCAGTGCCTGTGGGTCCTTGACCCGGCTGTCAAACCAGTACACCCCGCCCAGGGCGTCCACAGATATCAACACCGCCTGGGCCTCACCCTGCCGCAGCTGGTTGGCCTGTTTGGGCAGGCGCACCACGACCGAAGTATTGATGACCGGCACAGTGATCAGAAAAATGATCAGCAACACCAGCATCACATCGACCAGTGGCGTGGTATTGATTTCCGACATCATTGGATCTTGCGCGGACGAATCATCCCGAAAGGTGATGGCCACGGCTCAGTCCTTCTGCGCAGCAGCAGCACTTTCGGCCGACTGTTGTTCAAATTCCTGCAGCAACTGGGTGTGCAACTCGGAGCCGAAAGTGCGCAACTCATGCAAGGCAACACGGTTACGCCGCACCAGCCAGTTGTAACCCAGCACCGCCGGTACCGCCACAGCGAGTCCCAGCGCGGTCATGATGAGTGCCTCGCCCACTGGGCCGGCCACTTTTTCGATGGACGCCTGTCCGGACAGCCCGATGGTGACCAGCGCGTGATAAATGCCCCAGACCGTCCCGAACAGACCCACAAAGGGTGCTGTGGCGCCGATGGTCGCCAGCACCGACAAACCGTCCTGCGCACGCATCTGCAAGGTGGTGACATTGGCCACAATGTCCTGACTCAGCCAGTTAGCCCGGTCAATCTGATGCACCAGGCTGGCATGACGCTGTGCCGCCCTGAGGGCGGAATCCACCAGGAAATGAAATGGGCTCCCCGGCGGCAGCTGGCCCACCCGTGCCGACATCGGCGCGACACTTGAGAGCACGTGCTGTGCTGCAATCGACTGCTTGGCCAGTCGTCGTTGCTCCAGCAACTTGGCCACGATGATGTACCAGCTCAATATCGACATGATGAGCAGCAGCACAATCGTCACCCGCGCCACGCCGTCGCCCTGTTCCCAAACGGATCGAAAACCATAAGGCTGCCTCTGCGCCGCAGGCTCAGCCACCGGCGCAATGATCGAGGCATTCGACAGGCTGGTGGCCGAAATCAAAGTGTCGGCAGGCAGTGATGCCGATGCCGTTGCAGCGGGTGCCGTTGCAAGCAGCGACGTTTGGGAGAAAACCAGCGCCGGTCCCATCGCGAATGCCAGAACCGCTGCGCCAGTGCGCAGGCGGATCGATGTAACAAAACGGTAAGTCATGGTGTCGTTCCTGAGTTGGTTGGATACATCGATGCGTTCCATTGGGTCCAATATTAGCGGGGCATGCGGCATTTGCCGGTCGCCGCGGCATAGGGCAGCGTGACCAGTCCGATCAGACTGCCACCCGGATTGGGGGCAACACAGTCCGGCAATGCCGCATCACCAATGCCGTCCGCCAGCTTGTCACGCGGCGTACGGCCCCCATTGATCTGTTCATTGGCCATTTCAGCCAGACTTCGCTGACCGGGCCGGGCCAGCATCACGTTGGGAAAGCTGCGAGTCTGGCCTCGCATGGCGGGTCCGGAAGCAGCCAGATTGGGCCCCGTTGCCGGGGTTCGAGCAGGGCCCGTCACCGATGTGGCGGCAGTGGTGGAACTGGTCGCACTGGCGGCCGATTGTGGCAACGCGGCGGCAACCGGGGTGATGGCAGCCGGTCGGACCTCGGCGTTTGTGGCGGCGGGCGCCGCCTGGAGCACCTGCGACTGCACCAAAACCGGCACTGGCTCGGATACGGTGGTCGGTGTCATGACCGGCTGGACCTCCGCCTGCACCTGGGGTTGCGGCGGGGCTGGCACCGATGGCGCGACCTCGGCGATGGAGGGCAAAGTCGCTGCCACCGGCACCAGGTTGGCAGGTTCAGGCGGCGCAGGCACAGGTGCTTCCTGACGCGCCTGCGCCGGCGGTGGAATCGGTGCCACAACCCTCGGCACCGTTTCTGGCAGGGGCACTTCGGTGACCTTCACCTCGGGGACTGGAGGCAAGGGTTCTGCTTCTGTTTCCTGGCCAGGACTCGGCGCTGGTGGCGGCACGGCGGGCGCTGTTGGTTCGGGTTGAACCTGCGGCTTTGGTGGCCGGACGACCGGTTTTTCCAGTACTGCCGGCGGCACCGGCTCGGTGATGGCTCTTTGGGGCACGGGCTGAGCGGGCACTGTGACGGCGGGTGTGGGTCTGGCGAGGGACTTGACGGGTGCAATTTTGGGTTTGACAGGTGGTTTGACGGGTGGCTCCTGCATCGGTGTGATCGGCTTGAGGTACTGCACAACCTGCTGGCCGAGTTGCGCCACAGGTGCAGTCTGCAGCAGCAGACCCAACAGTCCAAGATGCAGCAAGCCGGTAAAGAGCAGCGCTGACCTGGACAGGCGCTGTGGTTCTTGGCCAGACAAATTGGCAAGGCGTGTGACGTGCGTCATGACAGGCGCTCAACCCGCTTCAGTCTTTTCAGGCGGCAATTGCTGGCCATCCACGTACAGCCAACGTTCGCCTTCGCGGACAAAACGGCTGATTTCATGCAGCCGCACACCACGACCGTTCTCCCGATACCGGGCGACAAACTCCACCACACCGGCATCCGTACTGGCCTCGCTTCGACACACCTCCAGTCCCAGCCACTTGAGCGGTGCCAGGTCCAGCTCGCCCGGCGCAGTCCCTGGGTGCCATGTCGCCAGCAAATAGTCAGTCAGCCCCAAAACATAGGCGCTGTAGCGCGAGCGCATGAGCGCCTGCGGATCAGGTGCGTAAGGCCCGGTTCGCCATGCGGCATGCCAGACGCCACAACATTGCGCGTAGGGCTGTCCACTTTCGCAGGGGCAGTCGGCAAATGGCGGTCGGCGACTTCGGTTCATCGCGCCAATGGTAACGGGAACAGTCCGCTGGGCACCGAGACGCGGGCTCAGACCGATCCGACAAAATTGGTCACCGAGAACAAGGAGTCCCTGAAGCCCACGCGCCCCGGACCCTTGGCCTCCAGCGCCAGGCGTTCCAGCTCGGCAGCACAGATCGGGCGCGCAAACAGATAACCCTGCAGTTCGTCACAACCCATGCCGACCAGCAGTTCACATTGGGCCATCGTCTCCACCCCTTCGGCCACGACGCGAAGTTTCAAGGCCCGCGCCATACTGACAATCGAGGTGGCGATCAGGCGCGCGTCTTCGTTGTGTTCCAGATCGGTCACAAAAGCGCGGTCAATTTTCAATTCATCGGCTTTCAGACGGCGCAAGGTCGCCAGGCTGGAGTAGCCAGTACCAAAATCGTCAATCGAGACATGAAAACCGGCGTTGCGCAACTTGCCCAGAGTGCTCTGAGTCACCTTGGTGTCTTCCATCGCGACCGACTCGGTAATTTCGCAGGTGAAACGTTCTGGTTGCAAACTGTGGCGTGCAAGGGCTGCCTCAATTCGCTCAACCAGATCATCCTCGCGCATCTGGTAACCCGAAATGTTCACCGCCACACGCATGCGCAGACCATGCTCGCGCCAGCCTGCCGCGGTACGGCAGGCTTCCTCGATGACCCAGTTGCCGATGACACCGATCAGCCCGTAACGCTCTGCAATCGGTATAAAAAAGCCGGACTGACAGCGCCACGTTCGGGGTGATGCCAGCGCAACAGCGCCTCGGCGGCTGTCACCTGCAGGGTCCGCGCATCAATCTTGGGCTGAAAGAACAGTTCGAACTGCCCCTGCTCAAGTGCGGCGCGCAGGTCGTGCAAGAGCAAGGACTGGTCGCGCACCTCAATGCCCATGTTATGGTCAAAAAGGCAATAGTCGGCCCCGCCACTGAGCTTGACACTGCGCATGGCCAGCGCCGCATTGGCCACAATTTTGGCCCGCGAACCATGCTCTGGGTAGGTGGCGATGCCAATCGAGCAAGTCACCGTGGTGGAGACAGAATCCATGTTGAAAGGCTCTGCAACCATTGCGGCGATCCGCGTTGCCGCCGCACTGGCGACGTTCACATCGCCGTAGACCAGCAATGCAAATTCGGCCGCCGAGAGGCGGCTGACCCCCAAATGTGGCTGGCTCGCCTTGGCTAGTCGCGCAGCCACTTCGGTAATCACCTTGTCTCCGAGTGTGTGGCCAAACGCATCGTTGAGCAGCCCGAAGTTGTCGAGTGCAATGTAAATCACACTGAAGGTGCCACCCTTGGTGTCCACCGACTGCATAGCCTTGTCCAGCGCCGCATCAAATCCCGCGCGGGTCAGCAGCCCACTGGACTTGTCGCACAGTAAATCCTGCGACGCCTGATTGGTCATCCGTTCAATGTCCTTGAGCAGTCGTTCGCTGCGTTGCACCTCACGCCGGTACATGCGCAATCCCACCGCCGCCAAAGCAACAGACACCACCACCAGCACCCCACTGAAGAGCATCCAGAAGTTCACTGGCGCAGCCGCAACCACCGGGTTCATCGGCCAAATCCTAGAGATCTAAATTGCATGCACATCGGTATCAAAGTCTACGGGTTGTGCCTTCCACACCCGCCCGGGTGCAGTGTCAGGCCGGTATTGTGCGTCAATGCAATGACACGTGCACATGCTCTGCACGTTGATAATTGAGGTATGCCACGCCCGACCCAACAATTACACCCAGCGCGCCCGCCTACCCCTGTGCGTGACGCTGCCACCATGTTGTTATTGCGCGACGGCGCGCTAGGCATCGAGGTGCTGATGACCCGGCGCTCGGCCAAGGCCAGCTTTGTCCCTGGCGCCTATGTTTTCCCGGGTGGTGCCATTGATGCAGCCGACGCGTTGTGCCATGCTGCGCTGCAGTGCCGTGCCAGCCAAGGCAGCACACAAATGACACATGCCGCAGCGGCCATTCGTGAGAGCTTTGAGGAGTTGGGTATATTGCTGGCACGCCGTTCCGACGGTCAATGGGCCGTACAAAACGACATCGACGCACTAGACCGCCAGGGCAACCTATATGAACAATGCGACATAGTGGGTCTAAGACTGGCGGCCGACGCTGTGTTTGTTTTGGCGCGCTGGATCACTGACCGCGACTTGCCCAAACGCTTCGATGTGCCATTTCTGGTGGCGCGCATGCCAGAAGGTCAGGAGCCGGTGGCCGATGAAACCGAGCAGTTTGAACCCGTGTGGGTGCGCCCTTCGGACGCTCTGGCGCGCCACCAGGCTGGCAACTTTTTCATGATCTACCCAACCATCCGGACGCTGGAGCGACTGCTGGACTTTGCCGATGTGTCGGCGGTATTGGGTGCCTGCGCGTTAAGCGAGGAGCCTCTGTGGACCAGTTGTCCACGGACCGGACTGCTTGGTGGACGCGAGGCGCGTTACATGGAACACGAAGCCGCGTTTGGTGAACTGGCGCTGGTCTGCCCGGACGGCCAGATCGCCCATCCGCTGGACTGGCAGACCGAGCGGGCAGTACCTTTGCTCAACAACGTACAGCGACTGACCGCACCCAACCCCGGTGTCATGACGGGTCCGGGTACCAACAGCTATCTGGTTGGCGACCCCCGCAGCGGCTACATCGTGATTGACCCCGGGCCACTCGACACCGATCATCTGGACAAGCTGTATCGTGCCACCGGGGGCGACATCCGGATGATTGTGTGCACCCACTCCCACACGGACCACTCACCCGGGGCACGACCACTGCAGGCGATGTGCACTCCCACGCCACCAATTCTGGGACTGGCCAGCGCGCCGACTGCGCGTGCAGCCAGTGCTTTTGTACCCGACCGGGAGCTCCTCAATGGAGAGCTATTAACCCTTACTGAGCCTGCGCTGGATGCCGATTGTTCATACAGTTTCGGCCACACACTGCAAGTCATCCATACCCCCGGACATGCAGCCAATCACCTGTGCTTGTTGTTGCAGCAGGACGGCTTGCTGTTTTCCGGTGACCATGTCCTGAACGGCAGCACCACAGTGATCGACCCGCCCGACGGCGACATGAATGACTATCTTGCTTCACTCGACCTGCTGATCAGCGTTTGTTGCGCGCAGCAGGTCAAGTACATCCTGCCGGCACATGGCTACGTCATCGGTGGCCCGCAGGAGGAGGCGCTGGCAGCCCTGTTGCGCCTCAAGCAGCACCGCTTGCAGCGTGAAGCCAAAGTTATCCATGCCATGCAAACACAACCCCAGGGATCACTGGACGACTGGTTGCCCATGGTGTACGCCGACGTGCCCGAGCGCATGTGGCCGGTCGCCAAACGCTCATTGATGGCGCATGTCGCGCGTATTGAATCCTTGATGCCGACAGCGGGCGATTGATTTTTCGCGCCGAGCGCCCAAGTAGCGGGCTGTTGCAATCAACCCGGGACCTTGGCCATGCCGGCTTTCATCATCTCATTGTTGGGTTTGCTGCTGGTGACCTGGCTGATTGGCCAACCCTGGTGGCGCCAGCGACGCCGAAACCTTGTCAGCCGTCAGCCCTTTCCCGCGGCATGGCGCGACATCCTGCGCCAGCGGGTACCACTCTTTGGGCAGCTTCCCAGCCATCTCCAACTGCAACTGAAAGGTCTTATTCAGGTCTTTCTGGCCGAGAAACACTTTATCGGCTGCCAGGGCCTGGTCATCAACGACGAGATACGTGTGACCATTGCCGCACACGCCTGCCTGCTGCTGCTCAACCGGCGCGCAGACTACTACCCCAATTTACGCCAGGTGCTGGTCTACCCCGACAGCTTTGTGGTGGACCGCGACCACACTGACGGCGTCGGCGTGGCGCATCGAACGCGGCAGGTGCTCGCCGGTGAATCCTGGTCCCAGGGGCAGGTGGTGCTGTCCTGGCGGGACACGCTGGACGGCGCGGCCATTGCCGATGATGGCCAGAATGTGGCGATCCACGAGTTTGCCCATCAACTCGATCAGGAAACCGGTCAGGCCAACGGCGCACCCGTGCTGCGGGGTCGCACCCAATCCCGGCGCTGGGCCGAGGTGCTCGGCGAGGAGTTCAGGACGCTGCAGGCCAGGGTGACGCGCGGTGCACCCAGCCTGTTTTGTGACTATGCCGCAACCGACCCTGCCGAGTTCTTCGCGGTGGTGTCCGAGGTGTTTTTCGAGCAATCAGCCCAGATGGCGCAGGAGCATCCGGCGCTGTACCAGCAGTTTTGCCTGTTTTACCAGCTTGACCCGCTGAACTGGGCGTGACAGGGTGGCGCCACCTGCCGGTGGCGATGGGCTTATTTGGCTTTCAAGTTGTTTTGCACGGACTTGACGCCCGAAACCGACTTGGCCACCTTGGCAGCCGCCGCAATCTGCTCCTTGCTGTCGACAAAACCAGACAACTGCACCGTACCTTCATAGGTTTCCACCGAGATGGCAGTCGACGGAATCCCCTTGGTAATCAGAAATTCACCCTTCACCTTGGTGGTAATGGCGCTGTCGGCCAGTACCCGCTTGTCGTTGTCCTGCCCGGCCTTGAGGTATTCCGCCTCCTGCAGCTTGCCATCCTTGTTGGCATCAAATTTTGCAAAGCGCTTGGTGATTTCCTTGTCAGAGGACACTTCCGCCTTGCTCAGCGCACCATCGGCGTTTTTGTCATGTGTGGCGAACGCATTGTTGGTGACCTTGCCGTCAGAGCTGTTGCCGCTTTGGGCATAAGCAGTGGTCATTGCCAGGGAAGCGATCAGGGTGATGAGAAGACGCATACAAACTCCAGGTTGAGGATCAATTATGGTTATCTAACGCCAGGCACCGTTGATGCCTGGCAGCCCTCAGTGGGCCCGGCACTGTAACAAACTTTTCCCCAACAACAGTGCCGTTACCATCGGTCTCATGATCACACCACCCCGACGCTCGCCAAACCCGACCACTGGGCAGCACCAGTCGCCGCAGGGCATGAGTACTTTGCCGGGAGAGCGCCTTTCCAAGCGGGTCATGCAGTTGAAAGGCTGCTCACGACATGAGGCCGAACAATACATTGAGGGTGGCTGGGTACAGGTCGACGGGCAGGTGGTCGAAGCGCCGATGGCTCGGGTCAGCCAGCAAACCGTGACGATTGATCCGCGGGCCAGCCTGATATCTCTGACGGATGTCACCCTGCTGCTGCACAAGCCCCCGGGGTTTGACACCATGGCAAGCCCCGGCGAGTCAGGCAGGCGTGTCAAGCCCGCACAGCAGTTGCTGCTGCCAGCCAACCACTGGGCCGATGACTGCAGTGGCATGCGCGTGCTTCAACGCCACTTTGCCAGGCTGAGTGCTTGCGTGCCGCTGGAAACTGCGGCCAGCGGGCTGGTGGTGTTCACACAGGACTGGCGCGTGCTGCGAAAACTCAGCGAAGACGCCGCATTCATCGAGCATGAGCTGCGCGTTGAGGTGCAGGGTGAAGTCTCGCCAGAGGCACTGCACCGGCTCAATGCGCCGCGCAGCGACGTACCGGCCGTACGTGCCAGCGTTAACAGCACAACGGCCGAGTTGACTCGGCTGCGATTTGCTTTCAAGGGCAGCCACCCGGGCCTGGTGGCCTGGCTGTGTGAACAGAGCGCCCTGAGAATTGTCGGCATGACCCGTTTGCGCATCGGCCGTGTGGCTCTGGGGCACCTGGCGGAGGGCCAGTGGCGCCATTTGCAGGCTGCCGAACGGTTCTAAAGCTTCATTTCAGCAGTGCTTCGCCTTCGACGTCGTCACTCAGCTTGGGGTAGCGTGTGGGCTCAGGCAGGTTGTAATGCCACCACTCGTAGGGATGATGGTCCCAGCCGGCGGCGGCCATCAGGCCCAGCAGCAGGCAGCGGTTGTGCTGAGCAAGAGGGCTGATGTCTGTGCGCCCATGAAACGACTGTTCGGTCATCTCATCAAAAGCGGTGCCCATGTCAAGCGGCGTGCCGTCACCCTGGCACAGGGTCAGGTCAACCGCCACACCCCGGGTGTGCATTGAGCCAACCCGTGGATCCGCCACAAACATCGGATTGGGCAACACCGACCACAAACGCCACTGGGCAGCTGACGGCCGATAGGCGTCGAGCACCCGAAGCCGCAGCCCTTGGGCATGGGCCAGATCAGCCGCCAGAGCCAGTGCGGCCATCGCGTCCTTGTGCAGAAAGGCGATGGCATGGTGGTAGATGGTTTGACCAGTGAGGTTGTCCGGCGTGGCATAACGCAGGTCAATGTCGACGGCGTGATGGCTGATTTCTTGCAGTGGCATAGGGCGGCGATTATCTATGCCCGGCATGGGCACGGCTCGCTTCAGGTTCCAAATAACTGGCCACGGGCGGCATCGGTGATCGCCAGTACACAGGGGTGACTGATACGCCGCTCCACCGACACGGCATAGAACTCCTCGACCAGATCGGTGGTACGCCCCAGAATCTCGACGCCAAACTGCCTGCAGGTCTCATCATCGAGCACACTGGGCGTCATGAAAACGCCTTGCCCTTCGCGGCCAAATGCCTTCATCAGCGCCGCATCATCAAACTCGCCAACTACCACCGGAACCACCTGGTGCCGGGCAAACCAGTCCTCCAATTGGCGCCGAACCGACGAACTTGCTCCTGGCACCAGCATCGGTACCCCATCCAGACATTTTGGAAACTCGCCCTTGATCAAATGCCTCAAGCCAGGTGCGCTGAAAAAACTCAGGGCACTGCGTCCGAGTGCGTGATTAAATGCCTTGACACTGACACGGCGCGGCATAGGCTCGTCCGCAATCACCAGATCGAGCCGGTGCAGGGCCAGCGCCGCCAGCAAATCGTCAAAACTGCCTTCACTGGCCAGCAGCTTGACGGGCTGACCGATGGAAAACGCGGGCTCCAACAACCGGTAAGCCACCGATTTCGACACCGAATCAGCCACACCGACACGGAAATCGAGTCGCCGCTGGGTACTGCGGGTTTGACGCAAGGCGGTTTCCAGGTCCTGCCCCAGACTGAAAATCTGGTCCGCATAGCCCAGCGCCAGGCGACCATGTTCAGTCAGCTCCAGCTGGCGACCACTTTTGCGAAACAGCTTGCGCCCCAGCCAGTCCTCCAGCAGTTTGATCTGCCCGGACAGGGTTTGCGGTGTGGTGTGTAACTGCTCGCCTGCACGCATGATGCCACCCGAGCGCGCCGTGACCCAAAAATAGTAAAGATGCTTGAAGTTCATCGTTGCGCCCCCAGTTGCTGTGTTAATTATTCGGATTTATCGAAGTTTATTACTTGTTAATTCGAATTTACACGAAGTGATTGAACCATTAAAGTTCAACACGTGTCACAACTGAAGACACTGACAGGAGTTACCAAGATGCGTTTAAGTACCAAAGGCCGATTTGCCGTTACCGCCATGATTGATGTCGCGCTGCGCGAAAAACTCGGACCCGTGCCGCTTTCAGACATTGCCGCCCGGCAGCAGATCTCGCTCTCTTATCTTGAGCAGATGTTCAGCCGCCTGCGCGCAGAGGGTCTGGTGACCAGCACCCGCGGGCCGGGCGGGGGTTACACCCTGGGGCAGCGCACTGACGCCATCACCGTGGCTGACATCATTGGCGCGGTCGAAGATCCGCCGCAAAAATCCAAGGCTGAAGAACTGCTGCCCGCGCAGGACATGGCGCAAGACCTGTGGGACGCCATGAATGCCAGAGTGCTGGACTTCATGCAGTCGGTGACATTGCGCAGCCTGGTGCTGGAGCAACTCGCCAAAGGTGTGAAGATCGAGCAGAAACCGGCACCCAACCGCGGTGTTTTCAAAAAGCCTGCCTTGCAAACACTGCGCACCAATGCGCCGAACTCGGTGTTTGCGCTCGGCCAGTCGCTGCTGGCGCGGGGTTGAGTGAAAAATTGGCACCCAGCCCATATTTTATAAGTGCTGGGTGCTGCAAAAAGTGTGAAGCCCACCGATAAGCCGGATTCTGTGCGCCAGGGTTGCCCCTGGCGTGACTGTCATTAATCTGGGCTGTCAGTCACCCGACAGCTCGGTGCTACCTACCCGCCAGCTCTGGGGGCCCCATCAACGCTGGCCTACTTGGTATTGCTGCGCGTAGAGATTGCCCGTTTCACCCGCTGAACGGTTACCCGCCCAGCGACTCGTCTCTGTTGCTCTGATCCTCACCTTATGGCCTTGCGGCTTTTCAGTGGACAGCCGTTAGCTGCTACGCTGCCCTGTGCAGTCCGGACGTTCCTCCAGTGCGGTGTTTCCACCTTGCACCAGCGACAGTCTGGTGGGCTTCACGGTAAGCATTATCACGGCAAGCCAAGGCGGCAACTTTGGTTGAAAATACACCACCCCATTCTTAGGATCCTCATGCGCGTCGACAACGTCCTGCAAACCATTGGCAACACGCCGCATATTCGCATCAACCGCCTGTTTGGCAACACACACCGGGTGTACGTGAAGTCCGAGCGCAGCAATCCTGGGGGTTCGATCAAAGACCGCACGGCGCTGGCGATGATCGAGGCCGCCGAAAAGTCCGGCGTGCTGCTGCCGGGTGGCACCATCATCGAACCCACTTCGGGCAATACCGGCGTAGGCCTGGCGTTGGTGGCTGCTGTAAAAGGTTACAAACTGATTCTGGTGATGCCCGACAACATGAGCATTGAGCGGCGCAAGCTGATGCTGGCCTATGGTGCCAAATGTGACCTGACCCCCCGCGACAAAGGCATGAAAGGTGCCATCACCCGGGCCTACGCCCTGTCGCTTTCTGTTCCGGGCTCGTGGGTACCGCAGCAGTTTGACAACCCTGCCAATATCGAGGTGCACGCGCGCACCACAGCGCAGGAGATCATCAACGACTTCCCTGAAGGTGTGGACATTTTGATCACCGGTGTAGGTACCGGCGGACACTTAAGTGGTGTGGCACAGATGCTCAAGGCCAGGTGGCCACGGCTCAAGGTGTTTGCCGTGGAGCCGACAGACGCACCGGTGATCTCTGGTGGCACTGCAGCCCAACACCCGATCCAGGGTATTGGGGCAGGTTTTATTCCAAAAAACCTGAAAACCGAGCTGCTTGACGGTGTCATCACCGTGACAGGCGATGCCGCCATGGATTACGCCCGCCGCAGCGCTGCCCAGGAGGGTTTGCTTGTGGGCATATCCAGCGGTGCCACACTCGCCGCCATTGCACAAAAATTGCCCGACATCCCAGCCGGTGCCACCGTACTTGGCTTTAACTACGACACGGGTGAGCGGTATTTTTCGGTTGACGGTTTTCTGCCGGGCTGACCCAGCAGGAAACACTTGCGGGTCTCGGGCTCAAAGCGCTCGATGGCATAACGCAACATGGTGCGCGGCATCACCTGGTGGTGTTGCAGCAGGTAGTTTTCAAGCACGCCGCGATCGCGGTGACCGACTTCGCGCAGCATCCAGCCGCAGGCTTTGTGCAACAAATCGTGTGGATCCGTCAACAGCAGGGTGCACAGCTTCAGGGTATCGCCAAAGTCCCGTTCACGGATAAAGGTTTGGGTGGCCAGCACCGCGATGCGTCGGTCCCACAGGCGGGGCGAAGTGGCCAGCTCATACAGGATTGACCGATCGCCGTGCAGCAACTGTTGCCCAACAATGCCAGGAGCTGAGCTGTCCACCAGGTTCCAGTTGTTGATCCGATGGCGCTTGTACATGTAGGTTTGAAACAGCAAGGTCTTTGCATCGGCATCGCCCCTGCGGTATTGGTCAACCATCACCAGCAGCGCCAGCAGTCGCTCTTCGTTGTAGACAGAGTCAAGCAATGTCTCGATCTGCGGGATTGGGAGGGCGCGAAAACGTTTGGCAAGAAGCCGCACTGCGGGCACCACCAGGCCAAGAAATTGATCGCCCTCTCCGTACTGTCCTGGTGCGGTCTGAAAGTAGGCGGCCAAAAATGCCGCTTTGTCGGGATTTGCCAGCGCCAGCATTGCCTGGTGTACCTGAAGGTGGTCTTGTCGGGTATCGGGCGCGCTGCGCTGGCTGCTGGATACGCTCGGGCGGGCCATGACGATGAACTCCTTCGACAAAACGGTGGCAAATTCTAGGCGCGCAACACCGACCACAACGCCCGGGACACCAGGGCACCCTTTATCATCCGTTTCCTGCTTGATAAAAACGAGCCCGCCATGATCCGACTGACTGAACTCAAACTGCCGCTTTCCGCGCTGCCGATGGTGCTCCGCCGCGCCGCCGATGCGCCCGCTGAAACCGATGCCGACCGCCAACCGGACCCGCACCCGGTGGTCGCACTGACCCAGCGCTGCGCCAGCGCACTCGGGCTCGCACCTGAAGACATCCTCCAGTTGCAGGTCTTCAAGCGCAGCTTTGACGCACGCAAGGCCGAACTACTGGCCGTGTACATCGTCGATATCGCGCTCGACGATGCGGCGCACGAGGCCGCGGTGCTGGCGCGGTTTCCCAATCACCCGCACATCCTCGCCACGCCCGAGATGGCTTACCGGCTGGCAACGCTTGCACCCGACAGGTTGCCGCTGCGACCGGTGGTGGTGGGTTTTGGCCCCTGCGGCATTTTTGCGGCGCTGCTCTTGGCGCAGATGGGCTTCAAGCCGATCGTGCTGGAGCGTGGCAAACCGGTGCGCCAGCGCACCAAAGACACCTGGGGCCTGTGGCGCAAACATGCGCTGAACCCCGAGAGCAACGTGCAGTTTGGCGAGGGCGGTGCTGGCACGTTCTCGGATGGCAAGCTGTGGACCCAGATCAAGGACCCGCGCCATCTCGGACGCCACGTGATGCAGGCGTTTGTCAATGCCGGTGCACCACCGGAGATTCTGGTTGAAGCGCACCCGCACATTGGCACCTTCAAGCTGGTGCGGGTGGTGGAAAACCTGCGCCAACAGATCATTGCGCTGGGCGGCGAAGTGCGGTTCGAACAACGGGTGATCGACATCTGTGTTGAGACGGCATCGGGCGCAAGGCAGGTGCGCGGCCTGACCGTGCTGAACCAGGTCACCGGGCAAAGCGAAGACCTGCGCGCCGACCAGGTCATTCTGGCGCTCGGCCACAGCGCGCGCGACACCTTTGCCATGCTGCACGAACGCGGTGTGGCCATGCAGGCCAAGCCTTTTTCGGTGGGTTTTCGGGTGGAACACCCGCAAAGCCTGATTGACCGCGCATTGTGGGGTCGTCATGCCGGTCACCCGCTGCTGGGTGCTGCGGCCTACAAACTGGTGCATCACGCCCGCAACGGACGCGCGGTGTACAGCTTTTGTATGTGCCCGGGCGGCACGGTGGTGGCAGCGACCAGCGAGCCCGGCCGGGTGGTGACCAACGGCATGAGCCAGTACTCGCGCAACGAGCGCAACGCCAATGCCGGCCTTGTTGTGGGCATCGAACCAGTCGACTACCCGCAGGATCCGGCTGCGTTTGCTGCGGCTTTTGGGGCAATACCGGGCGAAGCCTATGCGCTGGAGGCCATGCAAGCAAGAGCCCAACAGGCCGGCTCCGTACATCCGCTGGCGGGCATCAACCTGCAGCGCGAGCTGGAAGCGCGCGCCTTTGTACTGGGTGGCAGCGATTACAGCGCACCTGGCCAGCTGGTGCAGGACTTTGTCTCTGGCATCGCGTCCAGCAGCTTTGGCAGCGTACAGCCTTCTTACCAGCCGGGGGTCAGGCTGGGCGACCTGCACACCAGTCTGCCTGATTACGCGATCACAGCATTGCGTGAAGCATTACCCGCTTTTGGCAAAAAAATCCGCGGCTTTGACTTGCCGGACGCGGTGCTGACCGGCGTGGAGACACGGACCTCATCGCCCCTGCGCATGCCGCGGGGCGATGATTTTCAGAGTATCAATACGGCCGGCCTTTACCCGGGCGGCGAAGGGGCGGGCTACGCCGGCGGTATTCTGTCTGCCGGTGTGGATGGCATCAAACTGGCAGAGGCGCTGGCGCTTGCGGCGCAGGCATGAAGGTGCCGCTTGGCCCGTTTTGAGGCGACTGCCGATGGGCCATCTCTGATCGTAGTTTTTCAAAAACCTGCCAGAACGCCGCATCCTGGGTGGTGCAGAAATTGATGCGCATCAGCGAACCGGGCAAGCGGGTGGAATGGAACAATGAACCTGGGGCCAGCAGGTAGCCTACATCAAGCATGCGCTGAGAAAGCAGCTCCGTGTCCACCCCGGTATCGACCCAGCCAAACAAGCCGGCCGGGGGCGCGGCAAAGCAGCAGCCGGCGGCCAGGGCCAGTTTGACGCTGCGCCCGCGTGCCTGATCGAGCCGACTGCGCACCTGTTGGGCGTGGCGACGCAGCTGGCCTTGCTCAATACACCAGGCCAGCGCCTTTTCAAGCAGCGCCGGGGTGGTCAGCGTGGCCAGCAGTTTGGTGTCGAGAAGGCGCTCAAACAGGTCGGTGGGGGCCGCCAAAAAACCCACACGCCAGCCGGGTGCCAGAATTTTCGAGAAACCACTGACATAAATGGTGCGCTGCAAGCCGTCGAGCGCGCTCAG
>JAGOUM010000258.1 GCA_018061265.1 Rhodoferax sp.
TCATCACCAGCGAACTGCACATCACCGAAGTGGGTGAAGACGCGCAAGGCCGCTTTGTGATTGCCGAAGGCTACCTGTGGGTAGACGGAAAACGGATTTATTCCACCAAAAATCTGGGCATGCGCATTGTGGCCAGTGACCAGCCTAACCCCGAGCCAAGCTCTGGAAAAGAACATTCATTGAGCGAAGAAACGCTGGACCCCAAGGTTGACACCTGGCTGCAAGACCATTGCCCGACCTGGACGCTGCCGGCCCTGCCGATGATGTCGATGGTGGACCGCCTGGCCGCTGCGGCACAGGCAGACGCGTTGGCTCCGGTAAGTGCACTGTGTGATGTGCAGGTGCATCGCTGGTTGCCGTTCTCGGGTGAGCCGGTGCGTCTGCGCACCGAGCTCAGTGGCACCGGCAACGAACGTGTGGTGACCCTGCTGGCCTGGCGTGCATCGGCCAACGCCGCGCTGTCCCGTTTTGAACCCGTAGCCAGTGGGCGGGTGTTGCTGGGCGCTGCCCCGGCACCTGCTGCCGCGTTTGCGCCGCTCAGTGACGCAGTTGACGAGGCCAACCCCTACGACTCGGGTGCGCTGTTTCACGGGTCAGCGTTTCATTACCTCACCGCCTTGAAAGTGGGCTCACAAGGCTCATCAGCGGTGGTGCAGGCCGGCCACGGCAGCGTGCCACGAGGTGCCTTGCATCAAGGCTTGCTCGATGCCGCCACCCACGGGTTGCCGCACGATGGTCTGAACGTCTGGTCTGAACGCATTGCTGGCGATGTGGTGGGCTACCCCTACCGCATCAAACACATGAACCTCTATGCACCACTGCCAGACACGGGTGAGCTGCGCATTGAGGCGCGTTTTGTCGGTTTTGACGGCGAAGCGCGTTTTCCGATGCTTGACGTTCAGATCATCCAAAGCGAGCGCGTGCTGGTGGATTTCACTCTGGTAGAAGTGTTGCTGCCACGTGGCCCGATTGGTGCGGCACCGCGCGAGCAGCGCCGCCGCTTTCTGCGTGACCGGCAACCTGTGCCTGGCATTGCACTGTCTGGCTTTGATGGCACCACCACCCAGCTCAGCGCCCAGGTGCTGCGTCAGAGCGACTGGCTGCCCGGCAACGTGGCCGCCATTTACGACGTGCCCCCCGCGCAGCGGGCTGATCTGGTGGCGGTGGTGGCCCAGAAGGAACATGTGGCGCGGCGCGCATTTGTGCACCCGGCCACGGTATCCATTGAACCCGCTGGCGCACGGGCAGCAGTGCGCCCGCTGCGCCTGCACCCGCTGGCGCTCACACGCCTGGGTGATGATGTGCAGGTGGCCGATGCAGCCCCCCCGCTGCAAGACCTGTCCGCCGTGCGTGCCTACTGGAGCCAACACTTCAATGTGGGTCGCTGGCCGGTAGAAGACCTTTATTACGGACTGGTGGAGCGTTTTGTGGGTGATGTGGTGCTGGCGGACCCGCCAGCGTTTGCCAAGGTGCAAGGGCGCAGCTGCCTGTACCTGGCCAACCACCAGGTGGGCATTGAGTCGCTGCTGTTCAGTCTGCTGATCTCGGCCCTGTCTAAAACCCCCACGGTGACGCTGGCCAAGGCCGAGCACCGCACCAGCTGGCTGGGCACGCTGATTGCGCACAACTTTTCCTACCCCGGCGTGGTGGACCCCGCTGTCATTACCTTCTTTGATCGGGACGACAAGGAGTCGCTGCTGCGCATCGTGGGTGAACTCCGTGCTGCCATGAACGAGCGCGGCAAAAGCGTCATGGTGCATGTGGAAGGCACCCGCTCGCTGGCCTGCGGGCAACCGGTGGCCAAGATGAGCAGCATCTTCATTGACATGGCGCTGGCCATAGGCGCGCCCATCATCCCGGTGCGCCTGGTGGGTGGTTTGCCGGTACAGCCGCTTGAAGATCGCCTTGAATTTCCGGTCGGTTTTGGGCGGCAAGACTATTGGATTGGTCGCCCCCTGCTGCCCGAAGAGCTGGCCAAACTGCCCCTGAAAGCCCGCAAAGACGTGGTGCTGGCCGCCATGAACGCCTTAGGCCCCGCTCTTACCGACGAGGTTCCCTCGCCTGGTGACGCCAGCTTTGCCGCCGACGTTCAAGCCTGGCGCGCACGCACCGGGGCCAGCCTTGAGAACGCGGTGATGTTCACCACCCTGGCAGGTTTGCACAACCCGGGTGCGCAGGTGCAAGCACTGCTTGAAGGCGCACGCACTGGGCAATTCGCGGTGGATGAAGATGCCCGCGCGCAATGGCTGGGGCGGCTGGCCCAACAGCTGTTTGGGCCCACCGGCCCGAGGGTTGAGGGCTTGCGATGATCTGATGAGCGCACATCTGATGAGCGCTCAGTTGTGGTGGGTGATCGAACAGGCCCACCGGGCGGTGGCTGGCATCGGCATCCACGCGGGATAACTAAGGTGCCTGCTTACAGTTGCAGGCGCAAATTCTTGGACTGTATGGCAGCAACGCCACTCGGAATGGCGACTGGAGCTGAAGCCGTGAAGAAGGGTTAAGTCAAGATGCCATACTTGGCGTTTTGAAGTTTGAATG
>JAGOUM010000259.1 GCA_018061265.1 Rhodoferax sp.
CGACCGACACGAACGGCGGCTAATCGGACTTGGAAATAGTGAAACTGGCTTGCCGCGGAAGCGGCCACTGATGGAATTCGGCTTGCGCTGTCGATGTCGCTCGGTGGCACGTTTGTGGCGTTGCTGGGCACTGAATAGGTATCAAATTGGCGTCTAGCGCTTATCCAATAAGCGTCAGTAGCTATTGTTTTAGTTAGCAGTTTGTCGGAGTCCAGGAGAAATTAAAAAAAAGATCGAAAGTTGTTTGCAACCACGGTTGGCGATCCTGGGAGGTCAATCACCCCAGAGCCCTTTGAAAAAACCAGAAGGAGCCCAAGGCCATCGACACATACGAGGCCAAGCGGGTAGCTTTTGCCATGCCAAAAGGGCCGCCAAGCTGCCTCACACCCCGCATCACCAGCGCAGCGGTCAATGCCACAGCGATTTGCCCCAGTTCAATGCCCACGTTGAAGCCAATCAAACTCACTACCTTGCCCATGCCATCTACACCAAAGTCGCTCAAAGCACCGGCCAGACCCAAGCCATGAATCAGGGCGCAGGCAAATACCAATGTCAGTCGAATCGCCACCGGATGCGTCAAACTGCGATGCGCTGACCAGCGGTCAAACAGTGCCATGCCCACGATGGTGGCTGCAATGGCGGGCTCAACCACGCTGGCGGGCACCGACAACCCATACCAAACGCAGGCCACCAGAGTCACAGCATGACCTGCAGTAAAACAGGTGAGCGCAAGCACCACTTGGCGCAGGTTCCAGGCTGCAGCCAACACCACCAGCAAAAACAACAGGTGATCCGCTCCCGTGAGCACATGAATGGCACCGAGGCGAGCCTGCTCGGCGAAGCTGGCCCAGGCAGAGGGCAATACAAACCCCTGTGGATGCTCGGGTGTTAGTGTGATGAGCTGAGATTGCGCACCCCGCATGACGGCAATTTGCTCGGTTTGCTCATCTGCGCGTGTGCCAAACAACCGCAATGCAAGCTTCAGCTCTGCGGCCTGCGGGTCTATCGCAAAGCGTCCCAACACCACCAAGTGGGTGGATGGCGCAGTGGGGGTGCTTTCAGGCGGTGCCGTGTTGAGCATGATGCCTTCCAGCGCACTGCGTCCCTGGTCGCTGTCCAGTGAAACACCCTGCTTGATTTGCGACTCGATGCTTGCGCCATAAGCACGCAGTTCATTGATTGAAAGCAAGCCGTCGTGGTCGTCATCGAATCCCGACAATGAAGATACGGGCAGTGACAGCACCATATAGGCCCCATCGCCCACGATGTTCAACGTGCCGCGTTGCGACACCACCAGATGGGCATGGGCGGCTGACGCCGCAGCCCCTGCCAGCAGGCAAGCCAACAGCCATTGGCGCAACCGCTTCACAGCTTTCCCTTGACGCAGCGTTGCAGGTGAGGGAAGGTATCGGTGGCGTAGTAGTGATAAATGCCCTTTGGAAACTCGGGTGTGACGCCGGTACGACCATTGCATTCGTCCAGATCACCCAAACCGGCCACGTATTCATAGTCTTGCGTGAAGGTACCCATGGCATAGGTCGTGGTGGTAGCCGGACGATTGGCATCAGGCGTTGTCTTAGTGCGGTAGCTGGACGTGACCACCTTGACGGCAGAGCTTGCGTCAGTTGCCACCGTGTAGCCATAGCGCGCGTAGATCGGAAAACCATCAGCCGCCCAGCCAATCAGGGTCATGGCCTTGTTTCCGCTACTCAGCTTGGTAACCAATTCTTCTGGAATACCGTGGTAGTGATACATCCCGTTGGGCTGCACGTGCGCGTTGCTGGTGTCGGTTCCCCACTTGAAGAAAGTCTGGCCCAATGCCTCCAGATTCCAGGCACCAACAGCCTGTCCACCTTGTTGACAAGCTCCAGCGTCACTGCAAGTACCCGCTGTGCCCGGGTCAAAGGCGATGCCATTCAAAGCGACTCCAGGCTTGTTCATGGCGCCGACACGCGGCGTGACGACCGATGTCGCGGTAGGTGTCACGGTCACAGAGGCCGAGATGTTTTGTGCAGAGATGGTGTTGGGGTTATCGTTGTTGGGGAATGTGCCCACGGCGTGATCTGGCAGGCCATTGGCGGTGAGCGAACGCAGTGTGCTGCTGCAAGACCAGGTCGCCGTGGCGGTGGCATTGACCGACGCAGAGCTGTTGAACGCACTGGTGGCGTAGCCGCAGAGTACGCCAGCGGTACTGGTGGCAGTTGTGCTTATGTCAGTGGTAGTGCCGGTCGTAGTTGTAATGGTGGAATCATCACCACCGCCGCATGCGGTCAATCCGAGCCCGGTCAGAACGGTGGCGACGAGCAGTGAAAGGTGCGCTTGGCGATGGTTGGGCGAAAAAGTTTTAGACGTGTTCATGATGTTGTGGTGTTGGTTGTGGCACAGAAGGTTGGTTTGAACAACATGGTTGGAGCCTGTCAGGAGTTTTGTGTTTGAGGCATAGCATGTCAAAAAGGAGCATCTATGCCAATGAGAGTAAAAACCGCCACGGCGGCCAAGGCGGTATTGCCGCGCATTTCGCCTGAGCTGTTAG
>JAGOUM010000260.1 GCA_018061265.1 Rhodoferax sp.
CCAGTTGCCCGCTCATGTGGATAACGTGCCATTGGCCTTGAAGGGCCAGCACGTTACCCACAAGCGAACAACTGCATGGATAAGTCCTCACCCCGCGCCTCGAACACAAAAATCCGGACACTCCCCCGAGTTGTACCGCAACGACCCCACGTTCGCGCTGGAAGTGGTCAACGGCAAGCCTGTGGACAGCCCCCCTGCGGGGTTCATGCCTTACCCACCGCTCCCCGGCAGTAGCCTTCGGCCTGACGCGCTTCGCTTGCCAAACAGCCTTTGATTAAAAGGATTCAAAAAAACCAGACAGCCAGATACCAATCCCTAATTCATTCCCCGCCTCCGACCGGCCAAGATAGTTGTCGTCGAGCGGCCAGGATAGTTGACGCGAACCAGGCACCAGCGTATCGCGCAGTTCGACGGGCTGCGCCTGACCGTTATGTACGGGGGGAGCGGTCATTCGGTGGCATACCAGTGCGTGACTCTTGTTGGGTGGCCATCTTGATAACGAGGGTCATGAGTTCGTTGAGGACGGTGAAACGGCCAAAGTGGGTACGGTTCGCGTAAATCTACAACCAAAGGTCCAGATGCAATGTTATTCGCATTTCTCGACAGAAAATGTTCATACCGACTCACATGGAGTCGCTTGATTCCATGAGCCGCGCGGCGCGACTGGTTAAAGAACTCTCCGAACGGAAATAGCCCAGCACCGTTGCCACACTGTGATGGCCAGTTAACGCCATGGTTTCGGCCAGCGACACGTTTTGGCGGCCAGCTTCGGTGACAAAGCCTGAGCGCAGTGAGTGAGCCGAAAATTCGCCTTCAATTCCCGCTAATGAACAACGCTCCTTGACGATGGTACGTACCGCTGCTGGAGAGAGTGCTTCGCCGAGATGGTCACCTTTGCGAATTCTCCTAAAAATAGCACCGGAGGTAATTGCGCTTACCTCTAGCCAATCATGCAGCGCCAGTCCTGCAGTACCCAACACCGGCTTGCCATTTTCCGGCTGGTCTACACCTGACTGATTGGTCTTTGAGTAGGCGAGGGTGTAGAGAAAATCGGTCGGCCCCACGCGTTTCAGACGACAAATATCTGCACTGGTCACTTCTGAGCGCCGCCGTCCGCCACTGGCCCATGCAAACAGCAGTAGGGCGCGATCGCGTTTACCGCGCAAGGAGTTGTCGCAGGTAGCCAGTAGTGCTTCCAGTGGATTTTTCGTCAGCGCCGCTTTTTTCTGGGGCAGGGCACCGCGTTTGGCGTAGGCCTTGCGGGTACGCGACAGTAGTTCACGCACCTTGGGGTCATGGCAGGGATTTTTCAGTTGACGCAACTGGTGCGCTTTGGACAATACAGCGATGCGGTGCACCAGCGTGTTGTGTGCCATGGCACCGAGCTTGCCCTTGTAACCCCCCTCGACAAGAACCTTGTCAACTTCAGGGGGCAGCTCAGACCTCAAGCCCTTGGCGGTGGTGCGTTCGGCATGGTCAACGATGAACTGCAACACACAGGGAGTGGCCACTGGCAATTTGATCATCACCCCATAACGCAGGCCATACCAGGCAGCCCAATAACGCAAGGCACTGCGATAGCTGGTCAGGGTATTTTGCGATTCGCCTTCCCGCAGTAACTCTTCCACAGCGCGCTGGGTGACATCGCTGAGTTCGGTCGGTTGCAAAGCCGGAATTTTCTGAAGCACGGGCAATCGCATGATGGATCCTTCTTAGCTAATTGAATAAATAATACATGTGATGTATGATGTGTTACGGGAGCATCTAATAGGTCACGATAACAATCTCTTATCGTTGGTAAATATAACCGGTGGAGTAGGGCAATGCAATTGAAAAGTACCAGGGGTGTCCAGCAGGAAGAGGTTTGGGCCGCAGCCGACAATTTGGTTGCCGAAGGGCTGCGCCCGACCATTGAACGTGTGCGCCAGAAAATCGGGCGAGGTTCGCCCAACACGGTCAGTCCGATGCTGGATGCGTGGTTCGGCCGATTGGGTGCGCGCCTGGGCGTCACTGAGGACAAAAAGAGCGCCGACGGGGAACTCCCGGCACCGGTGCGGCAAGCTGTGAATAAATTATGGGATGCAGCTGTTCTGGCGGCAAAGAGTGTGGCCGAGCAAGACCTGCTGCAAGCACAACAAGCACTTGTTGCTGAATGCGCCACGATGAAACAATTGGAAGTGGACTTGGCAAACCGAGAGCAAGGTCTCAAGACAAGGCAAATCGCCTTGGATGAGGTGCTACAGGACGCACGCCGCCAAATCTCAGATCTGAACACACGGTTGGAGCAATCACAATCATTGACAAATCGGCGCGATGAAGAAATACAGCTCCTTCAGTCGAAATTATCTGAGCAAGACAAGCAACGTCGATCAGACCAACTTCGAAGTGAGGAGGAATTTAGGCGTCATGCAGTGGAGAGGCAGCAACTGCAAGAGCACGCCACCGGTACTGAACGCCGACTGATGCTTGAGCTGGATCGGGAACGTCAAGAAACCAAACGAGTAGTGTCAAAACTTAATGAAA